>NZ_JBHJWG010000008.1:94946-190722 GCF_042266305.1 Kitasatospora sp. NPDC056076 | reverse complement strand
CATCGGGGTTGGCCGTAGTGCTACCACCCTTCGGCCGCTATACCCGCGCGCCGGTTTGGAAAAAACCCCTGCGGCGGCGTACATGGGGGGGGGGTCGGGACCAGTTGGTCCCGACCCCCCGGCAATGCGAACGGGCCGCCACCCCGAAGCGGGGATGGCGGCCCGTCAGGGACCTATCAGGTCAGTCCTCCGACTCGACCTTCATGCGTTCGGCGACCAGGTTCAGCAGCTCGTCGTTCTCGGTCAGCAGGTCGAGCAGGTTGTCGACCAGCTCCCGGCGCTGGATCTTCTTGGTGCGCCCGGACAGCTCCATCAGCTTCTCGGTGCGCTTCTCCAGGCGTTCGTTGCGGGGCCTCGGTGCCGGGGGGCGCCGCTCGATCGACTTCCGGGAGCGCGGCGCCTCGCCTTCCTGCTTGCCGTAGCCGAGTTCGTCACGGATCTCGGTGAGCAGCACCGCGGTGACCTTGCCGTCGCCGCGCTTCTCGGCCTCGTCCCACACCTCGCGGACGGCGTCTTCGCCGTTGACCTCCAGGACGTCGCCGAGCGGCCGGGCATGCGACTCGATCAATGAGTACTCCTTGCCCTCCTCGATGGGCCCTTCCAGGACCTCGGCGACGTCGAGGCCGACGATGTACCTGTTGATGGTGCGCAGGGAGATCCCGAGGTGGCCGAGGTGGGCCGGGACGTACTCCTCCCAGCTCAGCTTCTCGACGAGATTGAGGTTGCCCCCCTTGATCGCGCGGGCGGAGGCGGCGATCACCCAGAACGCGCGGCGTCCGAGGTTGGAGCCCTCGCGGATGTTCCGCTCGCAGGTGCGCAGCGCCTCGACGGCTTCCTTGGTGATCTTGCCGTCCTTGCCGACGCTCGCGGTCGGGATGGCGGAGAGCTGTGGCAGTACGTCGACCTTGAACGTCTCGGGAGCCGCGGGGGCGCCGTTGTGCTGCGCCGGCACCGGGGCGCCGTTCATGAGTGCGCCGAGAACGGGCCCGGTTCCTGCCGGGGCGACGCTGCTCTGGACGACGGGACGCGGGTTCTTGGTCATCGGCGGCTCTTCTGGCGCGGGAGGTTGGCGAGGAGGATCTGGGCGAGCTGGTCGAAGTCGGAGGCGGTCTGCCCCTCCGGGTCGTACACCCGGGTGGGGGTGTTGGTGAGGGGGGCTTCGGCGGTGCGGACGCTCTTGCGCGCGGGGAGGATCACGGCGTCCGGGTAGTCCAGGGAGAGCTGCTCTCCTATGTCGCGGGCAAGCTTGTTCTTCTCCCAGGCGGTGAGCACGATGCCGCGCACGCGCAGGTCCGGGTTGTGGATGGTCTGGACCAGGGAAATGGTGCGGTTCAGGCTCGCCATGGCCTTGCTGTCCAGGCCGCCGATCGACAGCGGGACGATGGCCGTGTTCGCGGCGGTGAGGCCGGCGATCAGGAGGTTCCCGAGGGCCGGCGGGGTGTCGATGATGTTGACGTGGACGGGCAGCTTGGACTGCTTGGTGGCCATCGCTAGGACGGTCTCGCGGCCGACGAGGGTGTTGTCCGTCTCGACCATGCCCAGGTTGAGCAGCGACGGGACGATGTACAGGCCCTGGACGCTGGTCGGGTAGGTGGCCTCGTCGAGGGTGGCGGTGCGCTTAAAGACGTCGAAGAGGCTCTTCATCGTCTCCAGGGTGGTTCCCTCGGGCAGCACCGGGTTCATCCAGTCGCCGAGCGACCCTTCGAGCTGCGGGTCGCCGTCGATGATGCGCACCGTCAGGCCTGCGGCGACGAAGGCGGCGGCCAGCTCGACGACGGTCGTCGTCTTCCCCGCACCGCCCTTCTGATTCGCCACCACGATGACGATCTGCTCGGTACCCGGCGTCGGGATGGGCAGGAACGTCCGGGGCAGCCGGATGGTGGGACGCCAGTCCTGAAATACGATCTCTGTGTCCAACTCCCCTACGATTTCGAGGAGTTGACGATTGGTCGGCAGTGGGCCGAGAAGGGTCGCGGTCATCGGTTACTCTTCCTGTGTCGCGGCCCCGGGCGTCTATCTCACGTTCGGGGCCGCCAGCACGTTACCGCGACTGGCCGATTTTGATCACGACTTCGGACATACCACGCCGGATGATCATCAAATTCGCTTACGCGCCCACGCCTCGCACGTCACCGCGGCCTCGGGTACCAGACCGTTGCCGGATCCTCACCGGCACGCAGGTAGCGCCCCAGCCGAGGAAGATAGGCAACCGGCTGCCCAGGCTGCGCCACGGCCGAGTAGGTGATCTTCCTGCCCTCGATCCGGTCCGCCACGTAACCGAGCAGCCCGCACCCGGCCACCCACGGCGCACGGTCGCCCGGGTGGAACACCACCTCGATGTCCTTCTCCCGTGTACGCATCCGGGCATTGACGACGGCTTCCAAGACGGCCTTGCCCAGCCGCCCGTACGCCTGGTAGACGGCCTGCTGCTCGTCGCTCCACACCACGGGGACCCGCTTCTCCCTGGTGGCCCGCCTGCCCGGCCCGTTAACCAGCGGCTCGGCGGGGCGCCCCCGAGGGACGCTGTACCGGATGCTAGCAGCGAAGACCGCTGCGAGAGACCTAAGCGCCCCGATGGGGGCTCAGGAGGCTTCGCAGCTCGATCTGGCGCTCCCGCTTCGGGCGTCGCCCCGCAGGCGCCACACGGGCCCCTCCAGGGTCCTGCTGCCACTGCTGTGCGGCGAGGACACCGGCCAGATCGACACGATCCGCGCGCACGGGTTCCGCCGGGGCCTGCGGCAGGGCCGGCTCCTGGGCGTCGTCGTGGCCTGCGGCACCCGGCCTCGGCGTCTTCGGGTCCAGCAGTGCCGTCAGGCGCCGCATCGGGTCGAAGGTCTGCTGGCGCGTCGGGGGAGCCCAGGCCGACGTGATGCCCCGCAGCCGGTTCCACTCGCTCAGCCCCGACTCGTACACCTCCAGCACCCGGGCCGTGTACGCACCGGCCGGCACCACCCGGGCGTCGGCCACGTCGAAGAACTCGGCGCGCAGCGCCGCCGGGATCTGGTAGGCGCCGTCCCGGTCGGCGTCGCGCCACAGCGCGGCGAACACCGACAGTGTCCCGAGCGGTGCGGGGAGCTGGTCGAGCTGGAACAGCTCCACGACGTCGGTCGGCTCGACGGTGGTGAGCGCGGCGTCGCCGACGACGCGCACCGCGGCCTGGAGGACGCTCTCGTGGCCGAAGACCCTGCTGGCGTGCACCGCCCAGCGCCGCGCGGAGTTCCCGGCGCGCACGGGCTCGTGCAGGAGCACCTGGCCGGCGCGGTTGGTGACGATGACCGCGACCCCGTGAGCCAGGGGCGGCGGCGTGGGTCGCTTCATGTCCATGCTGTTCAGAGTAGGTCGCCGGTCGGTACGTCGTCGGTCGGCACGGCGAAGCGGTACCGCCGCTCGGGCGCGCGCTCTTCGAGGACGCGGCGCGAATGCCGGGCCCGGTCCACCATGGTGCGCAGGACGGCGAGCTGCCGGGAGCAGCAGGCGGTGGCCTGGGGTGAGGGGTCGTCGGCGAGGCGGACGGCGACCTGGTAGAAGCGGGTGGCGCTCAGGCCGGTGCGGCGCCGGATCAGGCGGTCGCGGTCGGCGGCCGGGGTCGTGGCCACGGTGTTGGCGCAGGAGATCACCGCGCGGTCTACCTGGGGGAGCTGGCTGAACGCTTCGTAGTCTTCGCCGTCGTCCATCAGTCGTCATCCTCTTCCTCGCCCGCGGCCTGCATGCGGGCCATCTGGGCGGCGAAGTCGTCCACGGACATCATCGGGGCGGCCTGTGTTCCCCGGGCGGAGGCCGGCGGGGTGAAGATCTTCGCCTCCATGCGTGACCAGTCCTCCTTCTGCTCGCAGGTGTCGGCCAGCCAGGCGAGGACGGAGGCGCAGATCATGGTGGCGCTGGAGTTCTCTGGGCCGAACGCCTTGGCGGTGCACCAGGGGGCGTAGGCCCTCCAATGGCTGACGGCGGTCGAGCAGAGCCTGACGGCCGCCCACCAGGGCACGCCGTAGATCTCTTCGGCCAGGCCGACTGCGATGCGGTGGCACTGGGCGAGGTTGAACGGGTCGTCGGGGTCGGACAGCCACTGCGAGACGGCGTCGAGGGAGTCGGGGTCGAGGGCCTTGGGGATGATCTCGGCCCACGCTCCGGAGGACGCCCAGCCCACCGCCTGCCAGCCAGTGAACGGTTCCAGGCACAGCAACACGTCGTCGACGGTGAAGCACAGCCCGGAGCCGTCCACTGGCCGGCCGAACATCAGCGGGTCCTGCGGGTTCCGGCGACGGCCTTGCGCGGGGTGCCGCGGCCGGTGGTGGGGATGCTGGTGGTGCCGGCCTGCTGCTGGTCGCGGCGCTGGCGCCGGTTGAGGCTCGGGCCGTCGAGGGCGGCGAAGTGCTGGCTGATGATGTCGCCGTAGCGCTGGCCGATCAGGGTGGTCGCGCGGATGACCTTGAAGACGTCGACAGCGGCGTCCTCGGGGTCCTTGACGCGCTCGCGCAGCTCGGCGAAGTCGGCGTGGCTCATGGTCGCCTGGAGGAACGTCAGGGCGGTTTCCTCCGACGCCTCGTCCTCCATGCCGACCACGGCCGCCCACACGGACGGCTCGGGGGAGGAGAGCTTGTAGGTGCGGCCTCCGATGGTGAGGTTCGCGTCGGGGATGTCCGGGGCGACGTAGCCTTCGTCGGCGTCGATCGAGAAGTGGTCCATGCTGGCGACGGTAGGAAGGCCCGGGGACAGGTGCGGGGTGGTGTGATCACGTCCCGGTTGGCTGTCCCCCGGGTGGCCCATTCCCCTGGTGACCGTTCGGTCCTGCTCGGGAGGGTGGTGCCCTGGCCATGGCGTGGTCACCCCCTGGACCGGGCACCGTCCGGTTCGAGATGCGGAGGCGGCTCGTCCCAGCCACGTGCCGGCCTTCGCCCCGGTTGCCGTTCCCGTCGTCAAGGAGCGCCCCCGGGCGCGACTGGCTGAATGCCGCCAGCGCCCCCCGGGCGCGTCCGGCGGCGTTCAGGGCGAACGGGCGCCAGGGGTCTGGGGACTGCTGTCCCCAGCGCGCTCCCGGGCGCGGTCCCGGGCGGGGATGTCGGGGCTGGCCCCGGCTGCGGCGCTCGCGCCGCTGGGCCTGGCACCCTGGTGGTGCACGCTGCGCCGGGCGCCCGGCGCAGCAGCCTGCCGTGCCGAGCTTGCTCGGCGGTCGTGACCTGTGCTATCACGCGTGCGCGTTCTTAAATACTTTGATTCATGCCCCTGACCAGCGCTTTTGCTGGCGTAAGGGTGCGCTTGCGCACCCGTATCGGTGCGGAAGCGCACCCTTAGCCCCAAAGTCACCATGGCCATGCCAAATGTGGCGGGCGTCCTGTTGCCTTCGCATGCTCAAGCGAGGGTAGTGTTGGCGATACGGCAACCACGGAATTTGCCGCCGTAAGGGTGTGTAGTCAGATAAGAAGGGTGCGGAAACGCACCCTAAAGGCGACGGAGGGGAGTGCATGCCGCGCAAGGCGCAGCAGGGCCAGCTCGCACTGGTGGACATGGGCACCGGCGAGCAGGTCAAACAGGTCAAGGTGATGCCCAGGACGCCGCCGAGCTTCGACGGCAAGGCGTTCACCATGCAGTCGAAGGGCGCCGACACCCCGCTCTACTCGCTCGGGCTGACGGCCAACGAGTGGGCGATCCTCGACTGGTTGAAGGAACACGGCGCGTCCTCGGGGCCGATCGCGGTGAAGAACGCGGTCATCGCCACCGAGATCGGGTGCTCCGAGCACAACGTGAAGATCTCCCTCGCCCGCCTGGTGAAGATGGCGATCGTCCTGCGCACCGCTCCGCGCAGCGCCACCTACTGCCTCACGCCGCGGCGGTTCTGGGAGGGGGAGGGGGCGCAGCAGGTGCGCACGGTGGCCCGGCTCGATCCGCCGTCCGTGAGCGCGGCTCCCACTCCGCCGGCCAAGTCCCGGCGTACGTCCAAGCGCACCGCGAACCCGAGCACCACGGGAGGAGAAGACCGATGACCATTCAGTTCGATCCCGCCATGGTCAGCGCGCCGCCGCTGTACAGCCTGAACCTCTCCGCCGCTGAGCGCAGCCTGCTCGACTGGATGGAGCGCAACGGCTTCCTGCTGGACGTGAAGCACCTGGATGCGAAGGTCGCCGCCGAGGCGATCGGTGTCGTACCGAACACGGTGTACGTTGCGGCGCGCCGGTTGGCCGGGCTCAAACTGCTGCTCGGCGGCGGTGGCGCCTACCAGATCAACGCGCGGTACTTCTTCGCGACGAATCCCCTGGTCCGGGACCTGCTGGCCAAGGCGATAGAGGCTCCGGAGATCCAGCCGGACGCGCGGGCCGCAGGACCGCGCAAGATGGGCAACATCGCGGCGCGTCGTCGCCGTCTCATCCGGCCCGTGAAGGACACGGCCTGACACCCGGCGTTCAAGCCGACGAACATGGCGAGGGGCCCCGGCTGGTGCCGGGGTCCCTCGTCATGAACGCGCCTGTCCAGCGGGCGGACAGCCGTGTCGCTAGGCGCGGACGGCCCAGAAACGATCGGCGGCCTTGTCCTGGGCAACGGTGCGCGACATGCTCTGTGGTTCCTCACGCCACAACAACATCCACTTGCCGCTTCCGGCATCTTTGTCGACGACGATGGCCAGGCCGCTCGTGGTGTTGACCCAGGCCGAAGTCTGCTTACGGAAGCCGTAGTCGTTGAAATCGACCGGCTTGTCCTCGTGGGCGAAATTGAACTGGAGGCGCCGGCCGCCCCAGTCCTTTTCGGAGTAGAAGCAGTAGTACGAAGGCTCACTGCCGCTGGGTGTCGGGCAGTTGTGCCAGTCAGGATCCGTGGTGATGCGCAGGTCACGGTGGTCGCCACTCCAACGGGGCGCCACATCGGAGCCGGGCAGCGGCAGCACCACGACTGCGCCGTCCGGATAGGTGATCTCGTTCTGCGCGGTCTGCCGGCCGCCCTTACCTGCCGCGAGCTGCGCGTTGACGGCCTGCTGGAGGTCGTCTCGGTCTCGGCCGCTGAGGGAGCTGATGGCTGCCTGTGTCCGGGCCGCGGCGTGATCGGTCGTGGCTTCGACCGTCAGCGGCGCGACGACGAGTGCGAGGGCGATGCCCGCGCGGACGACGCGGGATCGGAAGGTCGGGATCTGTGCCATGGGCGACACCGTAGCGGTGCGCACACGGTGAGTGATGCGAGGTTCACGAACGGGGGACAACTCCCGTGCCGTACAAGGCGCACAGCACCGTTTCGGGGGATCCCCGAGAGATCCGATTCGTGGGAGGAGCGTCCTGGTCAGTGGTTGTGGTGTGCGCCCCTCGCTGGGTGCGGCGCAGGCGCACTGGGGGCTCTGGCAGCAGCCAGAGCCCCGCTTCGAGATTCCCGCGCGCTGCGGGCTCGTTGAGGCGCGACTCCTCGAACAGGCCGAGGAGCTGGTCCACTTGAGGCGATCCCGGTACTGCCGGGGGTCGGGACCAGTTGGTCCCGGGCGCTTGGCCCGGAACCGGTGCGTCTCCGGAGGAGGATCCGGCGTCCAGGACGGGACCAGGGTGCCGGCGGCGGTAGCCGGACGTCGGAGTCCGGGTGATCGCGTGCGATGCCCGCGAGGTGCGGGCCGGCCGGTAGTCCACCGGCGTGGATGGTGCCCGAGATCGGACGATGCCGCTCTGCGGCGCCTCAACGATCACCGAGGTGCACGCTCACTCGTGATGGACGTGCGATGCCCGCGCGGTGCGAGGCTCCGGTACCCCGACGAGGGCCACCGTTCCTGGTGATGGACGTGCGATGCCCGCGCTGTGCGGGCCGGCTCCCTGCCGAAGCCTGGTTGGTGTGCCATCAGGGCCGATTCCCGCGCGTGCGGGCCGTGGTGCTGTCTCGTGACTCCAGCTAGTCGAGGACGAGACGATCACCCGGGTGACGGGTGAGGCACCACGGTAGCGGTGGCCCCTTCGTCAACGGTGCGGTACGGACGATTCCGGCGCGGTGCCGGTCACTTGACCGTTCCGGGGACGAGTTCCCGAAGACGGCTCAACGTACGTTCGGCGACCCGGCGGTGGGGGATCTTCCCGACCCAGATCCCGATGGGGAAGTCGACACCGTCGCTGGTCGGGAAGCGCGTCCAGCGGTGGATCTCGGCGCCGGGGTACTTGGCCAGGTAGCGGCCGATGGCGTCGAGGGCCTGCTCGTCCTCGCTCGGCCGCGACTTCGGGATCGCGATCGTCCACTCCCACCACGGGCCCAGGCCCTCGAACGCCCGCACCACCCGGCGGTCCAGGCGCCCCGACGCATGCTGGCGGCGCAGGGACCGCAGCCGCTGGCCGATCTGGAAGCCGCCGAAGGTCTGGGTGGCACGCGGGTGGACGTGGCCGTGCTGCCGGAAGAACTCGCGGGTCTTCGCGAGCAGGGTGAACCAGCTGCTGGTGGTGCGCTCGACCACGTGCGTCGTGATGTGCCGGGCCATCATGGCGGGAATCGAATCCGGCAGCATGATCCGCACCAGCCCGCCGCTGGCCTCCTCCATGTCCTGCGGCGACATCGGTCCCATCTGCCGCATCCGCGCCAGGCACTCGTACATCAGGTCGTCGGACTCGGCGAGCGCGGTGAGCACCTGGTAGACCGGCGCGAACGCGGACGCCGTGATCGCCGTCTCCGCGCTGACCATGCTGGTCTCCGGATCCGGCACGACCACCGCCAGCAGGATGTACGCCTTGCGGCCGTTGGGGCGCATCACCCGGCCGGCCGCCTGGGTGATGGGCCCGTGGCCGCTGCGGTGCTGCACGAACATCGCCGCGTCGATCGCCGGGCTGTCGATTCCCTCGTTGAACACCTGGCAGTTCGACACCACCACCCACTTCCCCTCAGGGGGGTTGCCCAGCAGCGACAGCGCCGCCGACCGCTGCTCGTGGCTCTTCGTCCCGTCGACGTGCAGGCACAGCACGTCCTCCTCGGGGCGTTGCGACGGGTCGAGGAGGTCCATCACCCGGCTGAACTGCGCTGTGAACTCGACGGACTGCTCGATCCGGTTGTGGAACGCGAGGACCGAGCGAATGCCCTTCTCCCGGGCGGCGCGGGCGAGCGCGATCTGAGCCGCGGCCATCTCCACGTCCAGGTACGTGCCGTCCTCCAGCTCACCCTGCGGCGTCTGCTCGATGAAGGCCTGAACCTCGCTGCTCGTCACCGCGTACACCAGCACCTCGTACGGCGACAGGTAGCCGTCACGAATCGCGTCACGCCAGGAGTACTCGCTGATCGACGGCCCGTACGCCTCATGGCTGTCCATGGAGAACACCGGTACCGGGTCGCCGCCGTTGGGGTCGGCCTGGACCATCTTCGGCGTCGCGGTCGCGCTGATCCGGAAGTCGGCCGGGATGCGCTCCTGGTCGAGCGCCATCGACCACGCCTTGTCCTTCACGCCGGCCGTGCCGTGGGCCTCGTCCAGCACGAACACGTTCAGCCTGCCGACGAGGACCAGGACCTCCTCAAGGACCGGCAGGCTCGCGTACGTCGTGAGCACGAGCACCGGGCCGCGGGCCTGCCCGGCACAGATCGCCTCCGCGGCCTCCTCGGGATCGGTCGTCACCGTGACCTGGTCGGCCAGCTCGGCCAGCGCGTCCGGAACGTCGTCGTCGCTGATCCTCTTGTCCGAGCAGATCGCCACCGCCGTGAACGGCCGCCGCGTCTCGCGCCGCCACGCCTTCAACGTCTGCGCGATCAGCTGGATCCTCGGCTCCGCGACGCACCACAGCGGCGCCTCGACCAGCTCGGTGACCTCCTCGGTCAGGCGCTGCGTGGTGAACGTCTTGCCGGTCCCGCAGGGCAGCGGAAGGAGCACGCGGGAATGGCCGGTGCGGTGCGCCGCGACCCCGTTCCCGACAGCAGTCTCCTGGTAGTGGCGCAGCTGTGCCACGGGCTTCTCCCCGGGTCGATCATCGAGGCGCCCTCGCGGCGCCGGGCGGACAGGAGTAGTTGACGGAAAGTGTCCCCCCGAGGGACCGCACGCGCACGGCTGGCGCCTGGCGCGGGCCGTGCGGGACGCGTCCAGGCACGGCGTGAACACGGTGCCCGGACGCGGGAGATGCCCGCGACTGCGGGAGAGTGGGTTCTACCGAACGGAAAGACGAATGATCTCCGCCGCTGCGGAACCGACGCTCGATTTCCCCTGATGAGTAGGGGAATCGGCGTTGTCGGTGACCATCGCCGTAACGCTGAGGCCAGATCACGCTACGCACGATAGCAGTCCGCTCGTGAAAGTTTTTAACTCATTCCGTTCTTTTGATACCACAGCCCAAAAGGCTGTATGGTTCCGGTCACTGGCAGTAGCCAATGTGCTCAACAGGACAGGATGTGAGGGGACTTGAGCGCCAATCTGGCCACGGATCCGTGGCTCAGGACGATCGACACCGAGGGGCGCCGCCAGGTGCTCTCACTGGCCGACGCCTTCGAACACGCCCACCGCGTCGGCGCCCTGGGCGACCCGCACCCGCTCCAGCGCGGCGCCACCCTGCGCCTGATGCTCGCCATCGCCTACACCGCGCTCGGATCGCCCGCCGGCCACGGGGCCTACGTGCAGCAGCACGCCGCCGGCCTCGACGGCCCCAAGGTCGCCGAGTGGCTGCGCCTGAACGCCGACCGTTTCGACCTGCACCACCCCAGCCACCCCTTCGCGCAGAACGCCGCGATGCGCGGTGTCGTCGACGAGCCCGGCGTCGTCAAGCCCGCGACGATCCTGCTGCCGCACGCCGCCGGCGAGGGCCCCACGCTCTTCGACCACCGCCACTCCCACAGCGGCGTCGCCCTCACCTGGCAGGAAGCCGCCGTCGCGCTCCTCGCGCGCCAGATGTACAGCGTCGGCGGAATCCAGCCCTTCACGGCCAAGCCCTTCGGCGCCGTCGCCCGCACCGGCAAGCTCGCCGTCTGCACCCGGCGCCCGCTGTGCTACGCCGAAGGCCGCACCCTCGCCGAGACGATCGCGCTGAACCTGGTGCCCGTGCCGAACCTCGGCGCGTTCAACTACAGCTGGACGAGCCGCGAGAAGCGCACGATCGGCGCGCAGCGCACCCCGGACGGCACCGTGGACGCCCTGACGTTCCTGTGCCGCTCGATGATCCTGCTGCCCGATGAGGACGGCCTGATCCGCCGCGCCATGATGTGCGAAGGCGAGCGGTACGGCGCCGGCGGCGGCGACGACGCGGCCACCAAGGAGCCGACCGACCCCGCGCTCGTGCCCCACACCCTCCTCGACGACAGCGACATCCCGCTCAACGTCTCCACCAAGCGCCCCGTGTGGCGGATGGTCCTCTCCGCCGCCGCGACCCCCGAACGCAAGGGCCTCCTCGGCGCACTCGAGGACCTCCCCGAGGCGCAGCGCGGCCACGTCCGGCTCACCGTCATCGGGCAGGCCACCCAGAAGTCGCGCATCGACGGCCACGTGGTCGGCACCGTCCCGCTGCCCGTCAAGGCGTTCTACGGCGAGCAGGCCACGGCCGTGGACAAGGCGATCCTCGACCAGCGCTCCACGATCTACAAGGGCGCCCTCGCCGTGGGCGCGGCCGTCCACGCCTCGACGAACTCCGCTGGCGACGTCGCCAAGCGCGTCAGCGAGACCACCGGCGTCGCGTTCACCCGGGTCCTCGCCCGCGACGTGCCCCAGCTGTTCACCGGCACGCTCACCATCGACGCGTTCTGCAAGAACCTCGCCGACGAAGGCGACGCCGCCCTGGAGGTCGGGGCGGCCCCGTGGGAACCGGCCGCCCGCTACCAGGCCGGCGCCTCCGCCGCGGCCGCCGTCACCGGCACCCGCGACCGCGCCGAGAAGCGCCGCCAGCGCGAGGCCACGAAGGCCGAGAAGGCCACCCCCGCCCCCGAATCCGAGGAAGCAGCGTGACCACCACAGCGCCCACCCCCCTCGTCACCCTCGAAGACCGCGCAGCCGCCTTCGCCCGTGACCTGGCCCGTGTCGTCCACTCCCGCGACATCTCGACCCTCAACGCCCTCACCCAGTGGGGCCGCATCCCGACGTGGACCCCCCGAACGGTCAACGTCGTGCGCCACGCCACCGCGGACGAGTTCGAGGCGTTCTCCCTCGCCGCGATGTGCTTCGCCCAGTTCCACCGCAGCGCCGACAGCATGCACCCCGGGCGCCCCGGAACCTCGATCGGGCGCGCCGCGCGCCAGATCGGCAGCAAGAAGACCGGCTACGGGCCCCAGTTCGGACCCGCCGTCGACGCGTTCACCCGCTGCCTCACCGCGCCCACGCTCACCGACCTCGTCGAGCCGCTGCGCGCCCTGATGGCGCGGATCCCCTCCGACGGCCACCCGCCGCACTGGATCACCCTCGCGATCGACCTCACCAACCTCGGGGGCGCCGGCGCCGACACCGTTCGGCTCGCCTGGTCCCGCGACTTCCACACCAACCGCTCCACTCAGGACAAGGACACCCAGTCGTGAAGTTCTCCCTGCACGCCCTGCACGCCCTGCCCGCCAACCTCCTCAACCGCGGCGACGACGGCGAGCCCAAGACCATCAAGATCGGTGGCACCCTGCGGCTGCGCAACTCCTCCCAGTCGTGGAAGCGCGACATGCGCAGCTACAACCGCGCGAACGGCGCCGGCGACCTGACCCACGCCATGCGCACCCAGGAGCTGCCCAAGCTCATCATCGACGCCCTGGTGGAGCTCGGCCACGACCGTGACGAAGCCGTCGCCAAGGTCTACGAGGTCATGAAGTCCCGCGGCCTCAAGGTCAACGACAGCGGCAAGACCGCCGTCATGCTGTTCCTCCCCGAAGGCGCCGAGGAGCGCGTCGCCAAGGTCATCTCCGAGGACTGGGACGAGATCCAGATCGGCAAGGGCGCCCCCGAGGCCACCGTCGAGCGCGTCACCAACCAGTTCGACGAGAACCGCAACCTCGACCTCGCGCTCTACGGCCGCTTCCTCGCCGAGGTCTCCGGCAGCACCATCGACGGCGCGCTGTGCCTGGCCCACCCGATGGGCGTCGACGAACTGAACGTCGTCTCGGACTTCTTCACCGCCGTCGAGGACCGCGGCGACAGCGAGCGCACCACCAGCGGCATGATGGGCAGCGTCCCCCTCACCAGCGGAATCTTCTACCGCTACGCCGCCCTCGACCTCGACATGCTCGCCAAGCGCTACGAAGGCGACATGGACGCCGTGCGCACGACCGTCCAGGCCGTCACCGACGCGTTCACGAACGCCATGCCGCAGGCCAAGCGCACCAGCACCGCCGCGTTCACCTCCCCCTCCATCGTCATGTCCGTCCTCGGCCGGCGCCCCGTCTACCTCGCCGACGCCTTCACCAAGGCCGTGCGCTACAACCCGGCCGAGCCCGAGCGCGACACCATGACCATCGCCATCGAGCGCCTCCTGCACGCCCACGACCGCTCGGTGCGCCGCAACCCCCGCGTCTACGAGGGCAACGGCCTGCTGCTGCCCCTCGGTGTCGACGAGACCTCCCTGCCGAGCACCGTCGCCGACGTCGTGGAGACCGTCGAAGACCTCGCCGGGAGCGTGAAGTGACCTCGTCCCTCCTGCTGAGCCTTACAGGCCCCATGCAGAGCTGGGGCGTGTACGGGCGCGGCCACGCCTGGCGGGACACCCATACCCACCCCACCAAGAGCGGCGTCACCGGCATGTGCGCCGCCGCGCTCGGCATCGAACGCGGCGACGACATCAGCCACCTCGCCGCACTGGACTTCGCCGTCCGCGTCGACCGCCCCGGCGGCCTGCTGCGCGACTACCAGACCGCCGGAAGCGGCGAGATGCCCCTGCTGGCCGGCGACATGTTCGCCGACCCGCAGCTGGCCAAGGCCACCCCCAAGGGCGAGACCGTCCCGACGAACTGGTCCTACGGCGCGCCGCGCCAGATCCAGGACAAGGGCACCCACCTGAGCGCCGCGTACCCGCCCAAGGGGCGCCAGGTCGTCCCGATCGAGCGGTTCTACCTCTCCGATGCCGTGTTCACCGTGGCGCTCGGCGGCGACCGCGAACTCCTCCAGACGATCGCCGACGCCTTCGACGAGCCGGTCTACGTTCCCGTCCTCGGCCGGCGAAACTGCCCGCCGACCGGGGACGTGGTGATCGGCATCGTGGACAGCACCCCGGTGGACGCCCTCGCGGACGCCGAACGCCACCCGCGCGCCGACCGCGGCCTCCTGACAGTCTGGACCACCTGCGCGCCCGGCGAGCCCGGCGCGCAGGCCGTCGCGGACGACCCGGAGGTGTTCCGCTCCGGCTACGTGGACCACCTCCTGCGCTACGAGAACCAGCGTCCCGTCGACCCGCCGGCCTCGACCGACGAGTACGAGATCGACGAAGCGCAGCCGACCACCGAGGCCGACCCCATCGACAGCCTGTGGGAGGCACCGTGAACACCCCGCTCCTGCGGCGCAACATCGTCACCCTCGACATGTGGGATCCCGGCGTCCGGGCCGCGTACGCCGACATTGACCTTCTCCACAAGGCCGTCGTCGCGCCGTTCACCGCCGACGTCGAAGGACTTCACCCGGCCGAGATCCCCGACCTGTGGGGAGTCGGAGCCACCGAGCTGCGGACGCTGCCGGTGCGTGCCAACAACCGGGTGCTGTTCATCGCCCGCGTCTACAACCGCACCATGCAGGTGATGGTCCAGCAGTACTTCCCGGCCGGCACCGAGGTGACCGATGCCGACTGGGACCGCTTCCCGCTGCCGGTCGTCTCGAACCAGGTGATCAACCTGAGCGGCGACCAGGTGCAGCTGGAGAAGGGCACCCGGGTGGCCTTCGAAGTCCTGCTGAACCCGGTCAGCAACGTCCTGTCGCGAGAGAAGCGGGACGACGGCCGCTTCAAGCGCGGCGCCAAGCAGATCGCACGGCACCGCGAGGTACCCGGATGGCTCGCCTCACGCGCGGACCGTACCGGTCTCGACATCGACATGGACAGGCTCATCGTCGGGAACCCGTCCCGGATGGAGTCCCAGTCGAAGGCGCAGCCCTCCACGGAGCAGGACGGCAAGAAGCAGGTATTCCGGGCGACGGTCTACCGGGTGAAGGGCTACGCGACGGTCACCGACCCCGATGCCCTCGTCGCCGTCCAGGGAACGGGCCTGGGCAGCTCCCGCACCTGGGGGTGCGGTCTCCTGCTGGTCAAGCCTTTCTGACCTGCGGGGAGACACAGCACGGTGGCGCACCGCTCGTCAGCGGTGCGCCACCGCTGTCTTCTGGCCGCACAGCGCGGCGATCGGCAGCTCCGTAACGTCATCGCCCACGACGTGGGCCTGACGCCCCGGCACGCGCCGGGATCTCAGCCGTTCGGGAGGCTCGTCCCGAGCTCGGGCGGCAGCCCCCTCGCCGTGTTCCACTGCCGAAGGCCCATGCGGTAGCGCCACACCACCGGCGCCAGGTGCTCCGTGAACCGCAGCACCGTCGCGTCGTTCGGCGTGACGAACCGGGCCTCCACCGCTCCGGGGAACTCGGGGCGCTCCAGGCTGTCGTCCCAGTAGGCCCCGAAGACGTCGAGCCGCGCCACGGGCGCGCCGGCCGGGCAGTCCACGCTGAACAGCTGCATCACGTCGGAGAGCGCCGCCGACGAAAGCCGCGCCTCCTGGACGAGCCGCACCGCGGCCTGCAAGCCGTTCTCGGCGCCGCGCGGCGGGCTCCACAGCACCGACCACGGATGCAGCTGCCCGCGAGGGGGAGCCGTGGCGCGGCTCTTGTGCACCAGCAGACGCCCGTGCCGGTCCGTCACCAGCACCGCGGTCCCGGCGCTCATGAGGCACGCTCGATGCGCCGCGGCCCCTGCCAGGCCGGCGCGGCGCCCAGGTGCGCCCCCAGGCGGCGCAGTGGTGCCCGAGCGGGCGCCGCCGAGGCCGCCGCCGGGGCGGTGGCCTCGGCAGCGGGCGGGGGAGTCTCGAGGACGGGGTCGCTCCACGGCGTCGTGATGCCGCGCACCCGGTCCCACTGCGGGAGGCCTTCGCGGTAGCGGACCAGGACCGCCGCCGCGGTGAAGCTGGCCACCAGGTGCAGGGCGGCGTTCGGCCCGACCCACTTCGTCTCGGTGCTGCCCGACATCCGTACGGCCGCGTGCGGTGCACCGCTCCACCCGGCCGCGAAGACGGCCAGGCGCCGGGAGGGCTCCTCCAGCCCTTCGAGGTCGAAGAGGTAGACGAGGTCGGACGGGTCGACACCGGCGTTCAGGCGCAGCTCGGCCAGGAGCCGGACGGCACCCTGGAGGGGATTCTCGCGGCCGTGCAGCGGCGCGCACGGCACGCGCCACAGGTGGACCTGCTGGCCGGGGGCGTGGAAGTCCTTGTGGACCAGGATCTGGCCCAGCCTGTTGGTGACGACCAGAGCGACGCCCTGGTCGGCGAGGATCCGGGGCGGTGCCTTCGGCGTGCTGCTGGGGGTCACACAACCAGCGTAGGCCGCGCGGGGGCGGCTCAGGGGGACGGCACGGCGTCGCGCGCCCGGGTCGGGAGCGTCCAGATCCGGGCGCGGGGGAACGTGCCGCCGTACGGCAGCAGGAGGATCCCGTGGATACGCCACTGGCTGACCACGGTGTACACGGTCGGATCGTCATCGTCGTCCGCGACCGGCACGATGGCACGGGCCGTCACGACGTCGTCGAGCTGGAGCGCGGCGGGCACGCCGCCGTGCGCGTGCAGCCAGGCCGTCTCGGCGAGGAAGCGGCCATGGCCGGTGTCGTGGAAGTGGCCGGCGGCGTGGATCGTCGTCTGCTGGAGGGTGATCTCGGTGACGGCGCCGGCCTCGACGAGTCCGCCTTCGTCCGGGTCGAACGCCATCAGCGGCAGCGGCAGCGGGCGCGCGAGCAGCGATCCGCTCGGCGTGAGGAGGACCGTGCGGGAGCGGTCGGTGGACGGGGTGTCGGTCTGGCCGACGATGCCGGCCCAGGCCGAGCCGGGCGCCGGGGCGGTGAAGGTGTCGGTGCTCACGCCCGGAAGCTACCAACGGGGGGCATCGGGGTGGGGTTGCGCCGGACGATGAAGCGGCCCTGGAGCGGCAGCAGCGACCTGAACGCCCAGTCCTGCGCGTGCTGGCCCCGCACGTACTTCTTTCGGAGGAGCTTGCCGTCGCGCTTGCCCCGGAATACCAGGTGGCTCGCCCGCTTGGGCCGGATCAGGTCGTGCCGCGGCCCGTACAGACCGGTGCCCTGATCCGTCCACCAGGCCCGCAGCCGGTCCGAACCGACCGACATCCGCACCTCCCGGCCCGGGATGATCTCCTCCGACACGTCGATCGACGCGACGAGCTGCCCCGTCGACTTCGGCGCGAGGGCGTGCATGTTCGCGAACACCTCGGCCGCCGCTGCCGCGACGTACCGGTAGACGGGCCCGTCGCGGCCCGTCAGAAGACGGTCGATCTCGACCTCGTTGAGCTGCAACCGGAACGTGCTCACCATCCCAGTGTCCGCTACCCGAAGGCGCCTGTCCCGCAGGTCAGGCCGCCGCGGCCGAGGCCACCAGACAGGTCATCACCAGGTCGCGGTCCTGCTCGCCGATGGCGTCGATGAGCAGGTCGACGGCGGCAAGGTCCTCCCTGTACAGCTCGTAGGAGATCCGGGTGCACACGTCGAGGGCGGCCTGCGCGGCCGCGGGGTCCGCACCAGGGGGGAAGGAGACCGCGTGCAGGGAACGCAGCTCGCGGACGGTCGTCCGGCGCGTGCCGTAGTTGCCGCCGATCCGTTCTTCGGCGAGGCCGGCCAGGTGCACGATCTGGGCGCTCCACCAGTACGCTTCGCTGCCTCCGGGGGGAACGGCGAGGGCCTGGAGCGCCTGCTGGTGGTCGCCCTCGCGTGCGTGCTCCATCGCGGCGAGCGCGGCGGCTTCGATGACATCATCGGTCGGGAACTGGCTCATGGCGCGCACACTCTCATGCCCCCGGCGCGGACGGCCAGTTGCTGCGCCAGGACGTCCAGCACAGCCCTCGCACCGCGCGAGGATCCGCCGGTGGACACCCCCAGCGCGGTGTCCTTCCGTCACCGGGCCGCAGCAGCGGCATCCCCCTTCCGAGGAGAACCCCTCGATCTCCGGGCGTTCCCCCGACCCGCACCGCGCGGGCCCGCACGACCGAGGGCCGGCGCTGGAAGACAGCGTCGGCCCCGGCGCGGCCCCGGAACCGGAGGACACCACATCCACATCGGGGGCGCCAGAACCGCGTCCCCGATGGTAGAGCACCGACGTACCGCCCTGCGGGGAGTGCGCCAACTCTCGCCACCGGAAACACAGTTGGCTGTATGAACTGGAGGGTGACCATGGACACCACATCGCAGCGCGACACCCGCGCCATCACCACCACCCCCACCCCGGCAGACCTCGACCTCCTGCGCCGCATCTGCGCCCACACCGGCCTCGACGCCGACGCCGCGCAGCCGATCCGCCTGGCCGCCAACCACCTCTGGTCCGCCGGCGACGTCGTCATCCGGATCGGGCGCCCCGGCCTACAGGAGGTCGCCGCCAAGGAAATCGCCGTCGCCCGCTGGCTCACCGCCAACCGGATCCGCACCGCACGCCCCTACCCCGGCCTCCCGCAGGCCGTCGCCATCGAAGACCGCGCGGTCACCTTCTGGCACAAGATCGACGCCCAGCGCCCCGGCACCCCCGCCGAACTCGCCGCGGCCCTCGCCCAGATCCACGCCCTGCCCGTCCCGCACTTCCTCCACCAGCACCACTTCAACCCCCTCGACCGGCACCTGCGGCGCCTGGAGCGCCTCACGATCCTCGGCCCCTCCGATCACGCCTGGATCAGCCGCCACCTCCACCGCCTCCACGCCGCCTGGAACGCCGTCCCCGCCCACCTCTCCCACGTCCCCCTCCACGGCGACGCCAGCACCAGCAACCTCGTCGTCGACACCGCCGGGCGCCCCCACCTCATCGACTTCGAGAGCAGCACCAGCGGCCACATCGGATGGGACCTCATCCCCCTCCTGTCCTCCCTCCTCACCTACAACGACAGCCGCCGCGCCGACTACGACGCCTTCACCACCGCCTACGGCCTGGACATCACCACGCTGCCCCACTGGGAACTCATGCTCGACGTCTACGACTCCAAGGCCGCCACCTGGGCACTCGACATCGCCTCACGCAATCCCGCGCTCGCGCCGCTCGCCCTCCACCGGCTCCACTGCCTCCAGGGCCACTACGGACTGCGCCCGTGGAACTGGGAACCGGTCCGCTGACCCCCCGTTGTCAGACCCCTCTGAGAGGATCCGCCCCATGACCGACAGCCCCGACTTCGCCCCGTCCCGGGGATCCATCACCTGGGAGACCGCCGTGTCACCCGAGACGGACACCGACGTGCCGGCCCTCATCAGCTGGTGGCACCACCCCGACCCGGACGACCCGGCCGTCCAGGAGCAGATCGACTTCGGACGCCGCTTCATCCGCGCCACGCGCATGCACCAGCAGATGCAGCACTTCCTGACCGACCGCGACGGCAACGAAACCGTCCTCGAACTGGCCGGCACCACCGCACGCGTCCTCAACCACCCCATGGTCGACGCCATGGAGGGCAACCCCGAGATCCCGGTGCACGACCCGTTCCCCCACCGCCTCGGCCACGCCCTCGTCCACTCGGACATGGCCATGTTCGTGTTCGTCGCGCGCCCGCTGCCCCACGCCCCCACCCTGGAGAGCCTGTACGGGATGCCGGACCTCGGCATGGCCCGCATCCGCACCCGCCACGACCAGGCCGCCCGCGACCACTACGCCGAACCCGCCGTCGACATCGAGCAGATGCTGCTCGACGAGCCGGACACCGCCAAGCGCAACGCCCTCAGCTTCCTGCTCGGCTACAGCCCCTTCTGAACCCGGCGCTCAGCTCGCCCGGCGCACGGCCACCTGCTGCGCCGTTCGATGGGTGTGCGAGCGGCTGCGGAAGATCGCCTCCCGGGCCTCCCGGATCGCAGCCGCCGCCACCGGCGACATCTGCCGCACGACACCCGGCAGCGGCACGCTCAGCCGCTCCATCCACTGCTCCTCGCACCGGCCGGTGCAGCGCCACACCCGGAACGTCGCGTTCTCCTCCACCGCGCGGGCCTCCACCCGGCACCGCGGGCACTTCGGAGCCCCGGCCGCGCTCACCGCGGCTCTCCCGGATCCGCCGGCACCCCCGCGAACCGCGCGTGTGCCTCCCCGAACTCGGCCAACGCCGCCGAGGCAGCCGCGCACGCCGCCGTCAGCGCCGGCACCACGGTCTCGTGGAACGCGCGCAGCACCGCGAGCGCGTGCCCGAAGGAGTCCATCGCCGCCTGGTACTCCTGCGGGGTCAGCGACCGCGCCCCGGTGCCCCGTGGCACGAGGCTGTCCGGGCCGCACGGCACCTCGCAGTCCGCAGGCGTGATCGTCGTATCGGTCATGGCCACATGGTGGACCGCGCCGTTACTCCCCGTCGTCGTCCTTCACCCGTACGGCGCAGCAAATGCGCTCACCTGGGCCGCGATTCACCGCATGTCGAGGCCGGCCGGCCACCCGAGCCAGCCGGTGTCCGGGCTGGCGCACAGGAACGTCAGCACGTCCACGCCGCCGGGCGTCGCGGTGAGCACCGGCGCGACGCCGCGCGGCCACGCCAGCGCGGGCGGCCACGTCACCGCGCGGGCACCCTGCTGGTCCTGGCGCAGCACCAGCGTGAACGCGCCGCCCATCACCGGGGCCGGGAGCGTCAGCGCGCAGTCGGCGGTGAGGGTGAGGTCGTGCAGGGTCGCCGAGCGCAGCGACACCAGGCGCCGCGAGGCGCCAGCCGACGACACGGTGCTGACGGACTGGACGGTGGAGGCGGTCTTCGGGGGGTCCCAGTGGGCGCGGCCGTCGCCCTGGTGGTAGGTCAGGACGGTGCCGTCCGCCGGGGTCGCCGGATCGACGGTGATGCCGTTGATCCGGCGTACGGACGGGTTCGGGTACTGGTCGTCGAGGTCGCCGCTGGCAGCGGAGCCCTTGGCGATGTAGGAGGCGTCCGCGCGTGCCCGCTCCACGGCGAGGCCCTGGTCGGTATAGACCTTCGCGTCCGAGGCCAGGTTCGCGGCGGTGCCGGCCGGGTCCGCGCCGACGTTGAAGGCCGTCAGGTTGATGACCGGGCCGGGGATGCCGTTGACGACGACGTTCGCGGCGTCGCCGCGGTCGCCCTTCGGCCCGGGGGGTCCGGCGGGACCAACTGGTCCCGGCGGCCCGGCAGGGCCCGGGACGAGGACGTAGTTCCCCGCCGAGGGGTCGACGGGTGCGATATCCGTCAGGTCCACGACGGGCGTGAGCTGGGAGAGCTTGACGCCGTAGGAGCGCTTCACCCCGCAGATGTTCTCGGTGAACGTGTAGGTCCAGTCCGAGGGGTTCATGCCGGCCAGGTCGTTGGGGACGAGCTTGACCGCGAACTCGCCGCACGGCCCGAGCGGCACCGTCAGCGTGCAGGCGAGGAACACCTTCTTACCCGCGATCGACACCCGCGGCGGCATGCAGATCGTGATCGAGTCGCCCCGGTCCCGGGCGCCGAGGTCCGCTCCCCGGAAGCGTCCGGTGACCGTGACCATCGGGATGTCCGGGACATCGCACACCACGGCGGCCATCAGACGATCTCCTCCCAGTAGGGGATTCCCTCGTCGGTGGTGCGCATCTTCCAGCCCGGCGCGGCCTGGCTCTGCCCCGGCTCCGGCGGCAGCGGCGTGAAGTTCGCCGCGAACTGCAGCACCGACGCCACGCAGCCGCCCATGGGCCCGATCGGCTGCCCGGTCGCCAGCTCGATCTGCTGCGACGCCAGGACGGGGCAGCACACGAGCACGCGGCGCAGGATCGCGTCGTCGTACATCTTCGAGATCGCGTCGGCGTTGCGGTCCGGACAGGTCAGGATACCGTCGCCGACCGAGCGGATGCACCGCCAGATCCCCACCTCCCAGGTGATGCGCCACTGCGGGACCAGCGAGCACGCGTTGCGGCGCCGCGCGGCGGCGGTCCCCGACACGACCAGGTCGTAGCGCACGACCCGCGCCCACGCCCGGCCCACGCCCTCGCTGCCGTCCGGCATCGTGCAGGTGCAATCGCAGCCGTCCGCCGGCAGCGTCCGGTCCCCGTAGTGCAGGCAGCAGTCGCACACCGGCCGCCCGGCCTCCGTCGCGTACCGGCACACGCACGCAATCAGCCGGTCCGCGACGCGCCGCACCTCGTCTACCCGCGGCGCGCCCTCCGCCGGAGCCTGCTGCGCTGCCATCTCCTCCACGGCATCCAGCCCTTCACCGAGAAGACGGGTAGGGAGGCCACAGCATGCGCCGGGACCTGGTGTGCGGGAAGTCGGGACTCCACACCCCGGGCGCGGTGCGCAGCGCCCGGGGATTGACGATCTTGAGCCACCGGTCCACCTCGTCGACCCCCGTCAGGCCCATGTCGAGCCAGCCGCGGGGGTCGAGCATGTCGTAGGTGATTCCCTCGCGGGTGATCTGCTGGACGGGCCCCGGCAGGCGGCACTTCTGGCCGGAGCACTTCTTGAACAGCTCGTTCGCGAGGACGCTGTGCGCCGTGACCCCCAGCGGCGGGATCGCCCGGCCGATCAGGTACCGGACGCTGAACGTTCCGACCTCGGTGTCGGCCTTGGCCATCTCCTGGCACCACGGCCAGCATTCGCCCTCGGTGCGCACGAGGAACCGGTTGTCGTCGACCCGGTAGGAGCTCGGGACGACCACCTTCCCGTCGATCTTCACCTCGAGGATCTGCGCGACCGGCGACGGCAGCTCGACCTCGCACAGCGGCGAGCACCCGCAGTCCGTCGCGCAGCCGTTTCCGCAGACCATGTTGACCCACTCGCCGCCGCCCAGGTTCAGCGGCGAGACGACCGACCCCGTCCCGTACGGGCCGATCCCGTTGTAGCCGTACGGCGATCCGTACGGCCCGGCGTAGGCCCCGGCACACGCCCGGCGGCAGGGACGCACGTAGCGGTGGCACAGCCCGAACCGGCCGCCGGTCAGGGCCCGCAGGATGTCGGACGCCTGCTCGGCGGCGACCTGGTGCTGCGGCGTCCAGCACGACGGGTCGGCAGGCCAGTCCACGCAGCGCGTGTCGATCGGCCAGGTGCAGCAGGTGCTCTGCGACGGGCCGCACGGCACCCCGGGGGCGGGTACGGTCACGTCATCCCGCCGATCCGCCGGACGCCCCGGCCGTGATGCCGCTGGCCGGCGTCGTCCAGTCACCCGTGGTGGAGCCGGAGTACGCACGCACCCGCAGGTCGTAGCCCGTGTTCGGCTTGAGGCTGCCGATCTTCGCGGTGAACGGCTGCGGGAGCGCCCACATGACGTCGGGGGCGTCGATCCACGTCCCGGACCCGGTCTCGCGGTACTGGACCTTGAACCCGTCCGGCTTGAGGCCGCTGGTCGGGTGGTACCAGGTGAACGTGAGGCTCGTGGTCGTGGTCTGGTTCTCGTCGTTCCTGAGGTTGCGGGGGTAGTCGACCTTCGTCGAGGTGGTCGTCAGCGTCACCCAGTCCGTCCACGTCGACCACTGGGAGCCGAGCTTCGAGCGCACCCGGCCGCGGTAGACCGCTCCGGACGAGGCGTTGGTGAGGCCGAAGTACCGGTTGCCGGCGGAGGTGTTCTCGATGCTGCTGCTGAACGAGCTGCCGCCCCATGCCTCGCCCCACTCCAGCTGGTACCCGTCCGGCGTCGGACCGGCGGCCGGCGGATCCCACGTCCAGTGGATCTCGTGGGAGGGGGTGTCCGGCGTCCCGGCTTCGGTGATCTTGAGGTTCGTGGGGACCTGGGGCCCCTGCGCGCTGGGCGTGCGGTCGATGATCGAGGCCCCGTTGCCGCGGCCGGGCGACGGCGTCGAGGTACGCACCGCGACGACACGGATCTCGTACTCGGTGTCAGGGTTGAGGCCGGTCACGGTGTAGGCGCGGGCGGTGGCGTCGCTGGTGGTCACCGGCGTCGACCAGGGGCCGCTGCCGGCCGGGGTGCGGTACGTGATCTCGAAGTTGTCGATCGGAAGCCCGGTGCCCTGGTCCCAGTTCCAGGAGACGGCGATGCTGGTGGTGGTGTGCGTCGTCTCCTGGAGGTTGTAGATCGACTGGACGGTCCCGGTGTTGGTCTGGGTGACGGCCGGGATCGACACGGCGGTGGACTCGGTGCGGTCGCCGCTGGTGATGTTGACCGCGACGACGCGGATCTCGTACGCGGTGCCGGCCGTGAGCCCGCTGACCGTGTAGCTGCGATCGGTGGGGGGCCGCTGCGCCGCCGTGCTCCAGGAGCCTCCCGACACGCGCCACTGGACCTCGAACCGGGTCGCGTCCAGGTTCGTGCCCTTGTCCCACACCCACTGCACGGTGATCGAGTTCGTGGTCGAGGTGCGGACCTGGAGTCCGGTGACGGGGTTGACCGTGGGGGCGGGCACGACGTTGTCGGTCGTGCCGGTGACGGTGACCGATGTCGACTTCACCACCGGCGGTCCGGCGTTCACGGCGACGACTTCGACCTCGTACGTCGTACCGGGCTTGAGGCCGGTCAGCGTGTACTCGCGCGCGGTCTCGTCGTTCTCCGTCTGCACGGCGGACCAGGTGCCGCTGCCGGCCGGGGTCCGGTAGCGGATCTCCCAGCTCGTGACGGGCTTGCCGCCGCCCTGCTCCCACGTCCACGTGACGTGCATGGTGTCGTTCGTGGTGTTGGCCACGGTCAGGTCGCCGACCGCGCTGACGTCGGTGGGGGGCGTGATGGACTTGCCGGCCACGGTAGCGGTCGTCGTGGCCTTCGCCCCGGCGCTGGTGGCCGTCACGGTGTACGTCTTCGTTGCCATGGTCCCCGTCTCGCCCTTCGCGGTCGGCGGACCCGGGCGGCCTCGCGCACCCCTGCGGTGGCCACCCGGGAGATTTCACCGGCTCACCGGCTCTTCGTCGCCCTGGCCCGCGTACGCGGCTTGGGCGTCGGGTCCTCGGTGGTGCCCCCGGCGGCGTCCTCCACAACGCCGCCAGGGGAGTCCTGCTGTTCTCTGGCCGGCACCGTCACTTCGATGGCGTCGGCCTGGGCGCCGCTGGTGACCTTGACGGTCACCAGCGGGAAGGCGTCATCAGGCACGGCTCACTCCCGGTTGTAGACGTGCTGGGTAGTGGCCGTCTTGTCCGGCAGGGTGTTCACGGTGACCGGCGCGGTCCCGTCACCGAAGTCGAACACCACCGTCTTGCCCTCCGCCCCAGAGGCGGTGAACTCGTACGTCACGGTGTCCGCGGTGCGGGACTGCTCCGCGCCGGTCACGCTAAAACCCGAGGCGGGGACCTGCTGCTGCGAGATGCCCTTGATGGTGTTGTCGTCGTCGCGGGTCGCGATGACGTTGTAGTACCCGGCGTTGCGGTAGCAGTGCGTCACGGTGCCCGTCCCGGTGGACGGGTCCAGGCGCACCGGCACGGGCTTCGTGCGGTCGCCGAAGTCGAGCCACACGTCCGGCCGGTCGGTCTTGACGCCCCCGCTCTGGCAGGCATCGACGTTGGCAGCCTCCGCCGCGCTGCGGATCGCCCACTTCCCGAGCGTGACCGTCGCGGTGACGCAGTTCTGGTTGTTCGGGTCGTTCGGGTCGCTGGCCTTCGCGAAGGTCACCGCGGGCTGGTCCGAACCCGGCGTCAGCGGGAGCGTGATCTTGCGGCTCACCTTTCCGGTGACGGGGAACGCCTTGTCGGTGACCGTGATCGTCTGGTCACCGGAGGCCGCGTACTTGTGCTGCGCGGCCTGCCCGTCCTGCACGGTCGTCGTCGGGGTCTGGTCGCCCCAGTCGATGACCGCCGGCCCGGAGCCGTGGTTGTTGACCCGGACCTGGACGAGCTGCTGATCGGCGGTCGGCCGGGTGATGACGAGCTCGGCCGGGTCGGCCGGCAGCGGGTTGACCGTCTGGCAGCCGCACGCCGGCGTCGGAGGCGGCGCGGTGGTGACGAACTGCCGGAAGTCCGTGCGGCGCCCGATCGGCTTGTTCAGCTTCGACGGCACGCCGCCCTTCATCTGCACCGGGTACGGGCCGCGGCCCCAGCCGGCACCGCGCTTGCTCGTGCCGTTGAACGTGAAGGTGATCGCGTCACCCCCGATTTCAAGATCGCCAACAGCGCCACCTACCAGCCAGGGAAGTAGGAGGTACCCGAAGGACCCTGCTGCGCCTTCGCCTGTGCAGGCGTCAACCTGCGTCGCGGTGCCCATCCACAGCTCCAGGGCGTACCCGGTGCTGCAGTCCAGGTCGCCGATCGCGTCGAAGCCGACGATCGCCCCGGACTCGTCGCAGACGCTCTCCCAGGTCGGGTTGAGGATCTGCACGAGCGACGGGTCCACCTCACAGAGCTGGATCTCGATCTGGTAGTTCTTGATCTGCGGACAGGGGGTGATCGACAGGCAGAGCTTGCCGTTGGCCTTGGCCTGGGTGATCTCGTTCCCGTTGTCCACCTGGGGGCTCAGCTTGACGCTGATGAACCCATCGGTCACGACCTGGTTGCACGGGCCGTAGACGGGCTTACCGCAGGCGTCGAGCCTCGTGAACCTCGCGACTTGCCCCTGGTAGTAGCTAGGACACACGACTGCCATCGCGGTTGTCCCTTCAATTCGTAGGCTTCATCCGGTTTTCCGCCCTTAGAAGCACCGAGGAATCAGGGGCAGTCGCACCCTCCGCACTGGCTGATCACGCCCGACTTGAGGCAGCAGTCCCACGTGACCGCGTACACGCGCTCGGCCACCGCGAGGTACTTGTTGGTCCACTGGTCCAGCACCTCGTGCTGGATGACGGGGCTTCGGCGGATCACCACCGGTCCGGTCGCGTAGACCGCCATCTGGCCCGCCGGCACCGGCACGCCCTCCGGCCCGAGCGACTCCGCGTAGCCGAGCCCGAAGGAGATCGGGGTGTCCAGGGGGGACACGTACCGGCCGCCGTCCTTCTCGATCGCCCGAGCGCACTTGAGGCACCAGGCCAGCGAGCGCGGCACGTGCAGCGTGCCGACGCCCCCGAGACAGTCCGTCATCAGCGCTTCGAGGCGACGCAGGCCGTCCATGACGGTGGCGTTCGCCGGAACGTCCTGCTGGGCCTTGCGGCCGGCGAGCTTGCCCCACACCTCCCACAGGCGCCGCTCGATGGCTTGCCCTTCGAGGCTGTCCAGGCGCGAGAGGGCGAGGTCGGCCGCCACGTCCTTGAACCCGGCGCCGGGCTGGCACTCCGCGGTGCCGTAGATCGTGAAGACGTCCGCCTCGACCCACACGGGGCCGCCGTCGCGGGTCTTGCTGCCCCCGGTGTCGCTGACGACGAACACCGCGCTGGCGCTGCTCGTGCCGCCCGGCGGCGCCGGGAGGTCCGTGGCCGCGACGGTGCCGGCGGGGATGCCGGCCCCCGACAGCCGCAGCCGCATCGTGATGGGGAAGTCCCGGTCACCGGCGATGTCGCCGACACGCACCGGGTCCTTGCTGTTGACGGGGATCTGCGCCCACGGCACGCCGGGGATGAGGCCTTCGGCCACCAGCGTCGAAGGGACGCCAGTGGCCGGGTTGGTGACGACCTTCGCGAGGACCGGGTAGCGGGTCGAGCCTCCGAAGGTGTAGGCGGGCCCGTAGGACCAGGTGACCGTCACGGTGACCGACAGCGGCGGGTCGTGCGGTTCGCCGAGGCTGTTGCACGGACCGGGCCAGACGTAGGAGTTCCCCGCACAGCCCTGCGTCGGGTAGTGCAGACCCTGCATCCAGGGACCGGCCGGGAGGTCGATGACCTCGGCGACGGAGAGGATGCCGTACGGCATCTTCTTCACCGTTGGGCCGGTGACTTCCAGGCTCGGGTGGTTGGGCAGGGAGGGGAAGGCCACGGCGTTCTCCTGGCGCAGCACAGGGGGGTGGTGGAGGAGTGACGCGGCGGGTGCCTCGCAGGGGCGGAAGGACTGCGGGCACCCGCCGCGCGTTCAGGGGGCGGTGCCGCGCTACTTCTTGGAGGCGGCGAGCTGCGGCGTGTCGGCGGAGGCGCCCGAGCCGCTGGGCGGCGGCGGGGTCGGAGCGACGCAGCTGCTGTAGCCCGTCCCACCGGAGAGGCCACCGGGGCACAGACCGCTGATTTCGATCAAAAGCGGGTCATAGCACCGATGACAGACATTTACCCCTTCCTCGGTGAAAAGGGATGTCATCTTGTTCTCCATCAACGACGCGTGGTCGTAGATGCCGTCGAGGGTGATCACGTCCTGCTGGAGGCGGAACACCGAACCCGCCGGGTAGAGCAGCAGCTTGACGGTGTCGGGCCACTCCTTGAGGCCGGCCGGGTTGCCGAACCCCTTGCCGATCTTCGCCGGGTCGAGGGTGAGCGGGATCTCGACGTCGGAGCCCGGGACGCACCACTCGTGGGAGCCGGTGGCGGAGAACGCGTCCTGCCAGTCGTAGACGAACTGGACCCGGACTCCGCGCTGGGACAGGAAGTTCGTGATCATCTGGTCCGTGACGGACAGTCGGCTCGGCGAGTTTCCGAGCTTTTTACTCAGGTCGGCCCGCATGAAGCCCAGCAGCCAGTACGGCGCGATGAGTTCGAGCGTCTTGTTGCGGGGGAGCCGGTAGCGGTACCGGTAGTTTTCGACCAGCAGCTCGATGATGCTGAGGATGCTCTCGGTGGCGCCGGGGCCGTGGGTGCCGGGGGTGACGTTGAGGCTGCCGCCGGTGGCGGGGCCGACGACGAAGCTCTGCTTGGTGCCGGCGATCGCCTCGATCTTCGCGATCAGCCAGGCGTTGATCTTGCGGCGGTGGGCCTTGAGGACGCGCTTGGTGAACTCCCGCGTCCACTCCGGCCAGGCGCGCTCCATGAGGATCTTGTTCCGGATGCACAGGCCGATCAGCTCGACCTCACAATCCGTCCAATCCGGGCACGGAATCTCCACACAGCACTTTTTGTCCGTGCCGAGCTTGCCCACCCCGTTGACCGGGGGTGGAGTCGGGAGATTGCTCTTGCCGTCGACGGTCTGGTAGAAGCCCAGGCCGCCCCACAGGCCGGAGAAGTCAAAGCCTTGCGGAAACCTCACGCCGGCCCGCTTGGTGGTCACGGTCGGCAGGTCGATGAACCCGTCGTCACCGGACTCGTCCGGGCACAGGTCCCAGAGCGTTTCGAACGGCGCGCACCAGACACTGCCCCGGGGCAGGCCACCCGTACCGCCGGCCGCGGCCACCAGCGAGCCGCCCGACAGCTGCGCCTCGTCGGTGACGTGCTCGATGATCCGGTCGAGGTCCATCTCCGTGTTGACCGTGTACCGGGGGCTCGCGTGCCGCGTGATCGTCGCGATGCCGGCCCGCGCGGAGTTCGCGGAGCGCACCATCCCCTGGACGCGCTGCTTGACCAGCATCCCCAGCTGGTCCATGTCCGTGATGGTCTGGCGGCTGGAGAACCCCGGCACGTCGGCGGCGCTGACGGTGTAGCGCATCGACCGCTCGTCGGGCGAGCCGAAGGCCAGGCCGCGGCGCGCCGCCGGGGTCGCCTTCGTGCTGCGCATCATGTTGAGCGGGATCGCCGCCTTGCGGCTGGGCATCGCCACGGTGCCGGAGGACGCGGCCTTGGACGGCGCCTTCTTGCCCTTGGGCTCCTCCGCGGCGTCCTCGGCCTCGTCGTCCGCCTCGTCCATCGGCGGCCGGCGCTTGGCCAGTTCCTCGCCCTCTTCGGCGGCCAGCTCGCCGCCGTCGTCCTCGTCGCCGTCCTCGGCCAGCTCCTCGCCGGGCTCCTCCTCCTGGAAGCGCGCCTCGACGCGCCCGCTCAGAAGGGCCAGGCGCTCGCGGGCGGCCTCGGCGGCGGCCAGGGCCGCGAGGTTGTACGACCGCAGGGCCTCCACGACGTCGACCAGGACCTCGAGGGCGGTCAGCTGCTCCTGGGAGAGGGAGCCGCCCTCCTCGATCTGCGCCTGGAGGGTGCGGAAGCGCATCACCGCGTCGGACTCCAGCGCCATCATGTCCGCGCCGTTGTCGGCGGCGGAGCGGACGGCGTTCTGGATCGCGGCGGACATTTCGTCAGCGGTCGCGATGCTGATGACTTCGAGAATGTCGTCAAGCTCCATTGCTGGGCCTTTCGAGCACGAGAAGATTCGCGCTCGGCCCACCAGCCAGCAGCACCTCACAGACTAAGACGCAAAACGCCCACACCTGGACATTCCAGGCGTGGGCGTTGCGCCGTTCGGTGCGCGGGCGACACCGAAGGCCGTCAGCCTGTCCCTCCGCGCGGGTCCGGCCCCTCCCCGGTCCACCTCAGCTCGCCACCGACGATCTTCTGGAAGTACTCGGCCTGGTCCTGGTACTGGTACCGGTCGATCGACCCGTCATCACCCCGGGTCAGCTCCCACGGCCAGCCGGGCGTCGGGATCGAACCCCCCGAACGCCCGCTGCACCCGCACATCAGGACCCCACACCGACGAAGCGCACCTCGCCGCCGCCGGGGAAGTTCAGCTTCGCCCGGTCAGCGTCTGCCTCCGACCAGTACATCTGCTTCGGCGCGCCGTTGGCCGGCGTGAACTCCCACTGCGGGCGCGCCGACCCGTTCCACGGCTCCGCAGGGTTGCTGCGGCCACCACATCCGCACATGGCTACCGTCCCTTCCTGGCCCGCTTGCCGGCCGTCTGCGCGTGCGACTGCGCACGCTTGGCCTCCCACTCCGTCACCGCGGCGCACGCCTCCGCGATCGACTTCGCGTTGACCTTCGTCTGGATGCCGGGGAAGTTCAGGCGGTCCCCCGGAGAGCTGTTGTGGCCGGCGCCGGAGCACATCCGCTTGACGACGTTCACCGCGACGGCGATCGCGTGGCTCTCCGTCATCCCCTTCGCCCGCAGGTGCTTCTCCACCCGCTTGATGTACTGCGGCAGATGGCCGGTGCCGGTGTTCTGCACCCAGTTGCGCCGGAACTGCGCCCAGTCCTGGGACAGGACCGCGCGCATCCCCGTGTCGTCCTCGTCCTGGTCCTCCTCGTCGGGCTCGCCTTCCAGGTACTCGATGACCTGCTCGATCTGCTCCAGGTACGGGGCCCCGTCCGGACTGGCCAGCCACGCGATGACGGCCTCTGCCAGCTCGTCGCCCCAGGAGTCGCCGTCGCCGTCCGGGTCCTGGAGGTTGTCCCAGTCCAGGTCGAGGGGGCCGGTATCGTCGCCCTCCGCATCGGAGCTGTCGGACGGCGCGTCACCGGCGACCCCCACCGGGGCCGACGCCGCCTGCGCGACGGGCTCGGCCGGGCGTACCAGCGCGACGTTGAACGCGGTCGTGCTCGGGGCGCTGATCATGGCCTTCGTCATCCGGTCGTTCAGCTGCGCCAGACGCTGCTGGGCGGTGATTGGGTCGATGCGGCCGGGGGTGACGGTCGCGAAGGACGGCTCGACCGCCGGGGGGCCGGCCGGCGGCAGGGATCCGGCGCTGAGCAGGGCGTAGGGGCTGCCGGAGGCTCCGGACTTGGCGAAGGTGCGTCCCTTGGGGAAGCCCTCGGAGACCACCGCGAGGGCGGCGATCAGCTCCATCTCGCCGCGGATCGCCCGCCAGTCGCCGGACAGGCCCGACAGGCTCAGGCGCAGCCGCTCGTCAGGAGTGAGGTGGGGGAGGACCTGGCCGGCCACCCAGATGCCGTGCTGGTCCTCGCCGCAGGTGACGACGGCGGCCATGGTGCCGGTGTTGTCGTAGTGCGCGGCGGCGGAGTTGGAGCCGTGGTGCAGCGCGGCGTGGCCGGTGTCCATCGTGACCAGGCCGACGTGGACGACGCCCTCGTCCGTCTGGAGCGGCCGGGAGCGGTAGTACTGGTAGTCGGTGGTGGAGCGCGGCGCCATGACGCACTGGTTGTCGAAGCCGACGTGGCAGATGCCCCAGGCCGCGAGGTGGCCGACGATGCGGCCGGCCGGGGTGACCATGAACGAGGTGGGGCTGTCCAGCAGCGGCTGCTCGAACCAGGCGCCGCGTGGGCGCCAGTTGGACGGCGCGAACTGGCCGGCCGCCATCTCCGTGACGGTGAAGGTCGCCGATGCCTTGGTGACGGGCGCCCACGGGACCTGGATGCCGGGGTCCTTGAAGGCGTCGCGGGCCTTGGCGTAGAGCGCGGAGATCGTGGAGCGCACCCCCGACAGGGCGTCCTTGGGGAGGTCGACGCCGCCGCGGGAGCCCTGGAGCGCGGCTGCTGCCGCGGCGACGCCCTTCCACACGGCCATCAGCCTGCCGTTGATCAGCGTCGCGAAGGGGAGCGAGAAGTCGCCCTCCTTCGGCCCCTTGGGGCCCGCCGGGGCCTGGTAGGCGAACCCCTCCCCGTACTTGTCCCAGTTGACGCCGTTGGCGCCCGTGGCGTACTTGAGCAGCGCCGCGCGGGCCGCCGCGCCGTCCCACGGAGTGTTGCGCGGTGCCATCGGCAGTCCGGTGTTGCCGGAGGACGCGACGAGCGCGCCGGTGGCGCCTTCGGGGGCCTCCACCATCGTGATGAACGCGTTCTGGTACGCCGGGTGGCCGACGATGGTGGCGCCCATCAGCCGCCAGTCGGCGAAGACGATGCCCTCGCGGCCCTCCGCGTCGACTCCGAGCTCGGCGCAGTCGCGCAGGGTGTTGTCCTCGGCGAGGCAGCCCAGCTCCTGGGTGTCATCATCCAAGTCCACGCTGACGAACCGCAAATATCCGCCGGAGACCTTGCGGGCCACAGTGGCGCCCTCGGGGTCGGCCAGGTCGAACTCCCCCTCGCCCATGAGGTTGTTGCCCTCGATCCACACCCGGTTGATCTTGCCGATGCCGAGCTTGGCACCCTGGTGGCCGGACTCCATCGTGTACTGGACGTACAGCGGCAGCGGCAGCGGGCGCACGCGCAGCATGCCGTCCGCCGGGGGCTTGAGCAGGCGCCGGTCGCGGGAGGACGCGAACTCGCCGAGGGGGGCCAGGACGCCGGACCAGTGCCCGGACAGCGGCAGCTCCTCGTCCAGCTCGGCTTCGGCGATCTCGTCGTCCTGGTCGGCGTCGGGGCCCGGGACGTCCTCGGCGGCCGGCGCCCGGTCGGGCCGCGGCGGCGCGTCGATGACCTCGTTGTCGGCGACGATGTTCGTCGCCAGTTCCAGTTCGGCGGACGCCCCGGTGTCGAGGGCCGGGGCGTCCGGGTCGGTGCCATCGGCGGCGGGGGAGTCGAGGGGGGTGTCGATCGTGATGGTCATCAGCGTGTTCCTTTGCGGCAGGCGGGCCCGCAGCCCACCAGAACAAAGATGGCATTTACAGACAACTAGGACATTTGGTGTATGTCCATCACCTAGGCCGCGGCCATCACCCCACTCGGCGAGCACCCGGACTGCTGCATCGCCGCCTGGAGGTAGCGCACGTCGTGCGGGTGGCCGGCGATCAACAGCGCCCTGACGTAGCGGTCCACGGCCTCGTGCGCGCACGTCGCCCCCGGCAGCGCGCGCCGGAACTCCTCGTAGGCGCCGTCGAGCATCGCGTCGAGTTGGTGCTCCCGCGCCGGCACGTGCAGGTAGATGTCGGACAGCGGGATGGCGGAGAACTGGCCGCGCAGGCTCCGGCCGCCGCGGTTGAGGAGCCACTGCCCGCACCGGGTGAGCGCCCGGAACACCGCCATCTCGTACGCCGCGTACACCCCGGTGCCCTGCGGCAGTTCCAGCGGCGCGCCGCCGGCCTGCGGCGGCAGCCCGCGGTCGTCGTTCGGCTGCGCGGCCGGGGCCTGCGGCATCCCGGCGCCGCCGGTGCCGCCCGTCGCCTCGCCGGTCTCCACGCCGAGCTCCGGCAGCAGCACCGGCGCGAGGTTCGTGTTGGTCAGCACGACCTTCTCGATCAGCCTGCGGCGCCGCTCGTCCTCGGACGGGGCGTCGTCCTTGGAGAAGCCGAGTTCGCGCCGGGTGGCGTCGTCGGAGATGAGGCCGGTGTCGTGGGCCTGGAGCGCGTCCGGGCCGCGGTTCGGGCGCTGGACGAGCGAGGACGCGTCGTACCAGATCACCCAGTCGTCGGCGTCCTTGCGCCCGAGGGCCTCCAGCGCCGGCCGGTAGAAGTCCGTCGTCAGCGCGCTGCACATGAGGCCCAACATGGGCTCCACGTGCAGTTTGATCGCGGACTCCTCGATGGCCCAGGCGGAGTTGCCCGTGTAGTAGGCGGTCCCGGCCCGGCGCGCGCACCACGTCGTCGTGTCCGTCGTCGGACACCACACCGTGCCGGTGAACCGCTCGGTGCTCACCCGGGCCGGGTCGAAGGCGACCTCGCCGCCCGGCGTCAGCAGCACGTCGCCTATGGCCAGCGTCTCGCTGGTGGCGTAGGTCGGGACACCGTCGCGGCGCACCGGCCAGCGGTGGTTGGCCGTGGTGAAGGCGTTGAGCTCTGGCAGGTCGAACCGGTACATCAGCTCGTCGGCGACCTCGAAGACGTTGATCTTCTCGACCGGCACCCACCTCTCGCGGGTGGCGATCTGGTCCCAGGTCAGCACCAGCTCCCCGACCGTGAGCTGCGCGCGGTCCTTCCAGCCGTCGGACGTCAGGATCTCGGTTGCTTCGTCAACGCACCAGTGGTTGCTGTCGCCCAGGCCCGTCAGGATCTCGCTGGGCATGTCCAAGCCAACGGCGAGGCGGCGCACCGCGGCGTCGCGCAGATCCGAGGCGTTGGCGTCCAGCGGTGTCGAGAACGTCATCCACTTGATCGCGTCGGCGGCCTCGGCGGGCCCGCTGATGATGATCGGCACCATCGCGCTCGGGTGCTCCCGGTCGCGGATCGGCGCGCTCATCGCCTCCATGAGGATGTTCTTGAAGACGTCGCTGTGGGCCGGGTTGACGCCGCCTTCGGCCTGGTCCGGGTTGGGAAAGTCGATCGAGTCCGGCAGGAAAAGGAGGCCGGCGCCGGCCAGGCGAGACTTCGCGGAGGCGCTGATGTGGCCGGACAGGTCCAGGATCTCCTGGGCGGTCTGGCGCAGGGACAGCAGCGGGGAGTCCGGGAGCCAGGCGATCCGCGGGTGGGGCTTCCACATGCGCAGGAGCTGGCTGGAGCCGTCCGCGAGGTTCAGCTCCACCCAGCAGTCCTGGTCGGCGCGGCGCACCTTGACGGTCTCGTAGCCGGTGGGGGTGACCTCGTCGGAGCTGGCGACCTGCCAGACGCGCTCGCCCGTGTCGGGGTCGTCGTAGCCGACCATGTAGGTCTCGCCCGGGACGCTGAGGTGGACCGCGAAGCGGTTCAGCATCTCGCTCTGGCCGAGCTGGCCGCCGAACAGCTCGTTGAGCGGCGTCATCAGGGACTCGTCCGGGTTGTCCTCCTCCTCGATGGGGATGGGTCCGGACGAGCCGTCCTTGTCGATCTTCCCCACGTACAGGCGGGCCCGGCCGCAGGCGTTGCCGATCCAGTTGGAGCCGAAGCGGATCTCCGTCACCAGGTCGTACAGCTCCCAGACCTGGCGCTGCCACTCGCTGGCGCTGGACAGCTTCCCGAGGCGGTTGTTGGTGTGGATGATCACCGCCGAGGCGATCGTCGCCGTGCCGGCCTTCTGCACGTGCCCGGCGGGCGTGACGAACGCCCGGGGCTGGCGGTGGATGCGGAACAGCGGCCTGCGTGCCACGTCGGCCTCCCGCTACTGGTGGGTGGGGCCGCCGGGGGGCACCTGGTTGTGGTGGACCAGATGGACGGTGCGGTCCGGAGGCGGCGCATCCAGCCACTGCTGGGCGATCCCGACGAGCCAGGAGAGCGTCAGGACGTAGGCGGGGAGCCGGAACGCGAGCAGGTGATCGTGGTCGTAGTACGACCAGGCGACCACGAACAGGGAGATCCAGAAGCCCGAGCACCAGGAGCAGGAGACGAGCTTCCCGAGGTACTTCACCGTGGCGGCCCTGGCCCGCAGCGGGGCGGTGATCGAGTCCTCGACGACCAGGCGGGTGAGCCGGAGAATCGATCCCAGAACAAGGGCGAAATTCAGGAAAGTGAACACATTTTGGAGGGTACGTCTGGTTATGTCCGTTTGGGTTCAACGTGGCCCGGACGGGCGAGTTGCCAAATCCCTTCGGAGCAAAGCGAGTTGATAAAGAGAAACGCCGATCCTGGGCATGCCGGATAGGCCCATCGCGCAATGCGCAAACGGGTGAGAGGGGGAATGCGATAAAGGGTTCGGTCAGGTCAAGGTTGTTTTCATGCGTACCTTCCTCCGTGCCGTCACCGGCACCACCGCCGCCCTCGTCCTCGCCCTCACCGCCGCCCCGGCCGCATTCGCCGGCGACGTCAACACCAACCAGTCCGGCACCGGCAACACCCAGGTCACCTACGTCGTCAACACCGACAACGTGTACGCCGTCCCGGTGCCGGTCCTCCTGCCCTGGCCGCCGCTGCGCGTCCTCTGAGCACCCCGCATCCACCGAGCGCCCGAACTCCCGGCCAACCGGCGAAGCGGGCGCTCCCTCACGCGCCGCTCTTGCGTGCCTTCGAGCCGCCCTTCGCCCGCATCGGCCCCAGCCCGGCCACCAGCCGGTGCACGAACCCGTACGACCGCCCCGACTCCTTGGACAGGGCCCGCACCGTCGCCCCGGCGTCGTACCTCGACCGCAGCTCCCGCGCCAGCTTGTCCCGCTTCTCTCCCAAGATCCGCACATGCGGCGTGCACTTCTCCATGCGCCCGATCATGTGGGCGCCCCGTGACACCCCCGGCGACGGAAGATCAGGAACCTGCCGAACCACCCGTTCAGACCCTCACCTACCTCGTGCCGCCGCGCTACACGTACGGGCCCCGCGGCCCCGCCGGCCCCGGGATGCCCGGCTGCCCCGGACCGCCCGAGGGATCGACACCGGCCGCCGACACCGACGCCCCCGATCCGGGCATCCGCAGCAGCGCGTGCGCGAGCTGCACCGTGGCGTCGATGCGGCCCGGCGACTCCGTGCCGTCCGGCTGCCACGTCGCCCACTGCTCCTCGCAGTCCGGCATGTAGGTGGCGAAGCGGATCCGGTCCTCGATGAACTGCTGCGCCACCGGCTCCGCGCGCACGAGCTTGCCCTTGTGGGCGTTCACCATCTCGAGTCTCGGCGGCAGCCGGTCGTACGGGTTCTTCTCCACCTCGCCGTCGCCGGCCAGCGCTTCCAGAGCCTCCTGCGTCTCGCGCTTGAGCGCCTCCCACGCGGTGCGGATCACCACCGCGACCATCCCGCCGCCGTAGTTCTTCTCCAGGATCAGCCGGTCCGCGTCCACCTGCGCCGCCAGCGCGCACGCCACCCGGGGCCACTGGTCGGCCGGCATCCGCTTCGACATGTCGTGCGTCAGGTACACCCGGCCGTCCTGGTCCCGGTATCCGGCGATCACACCGGCCTCGTCCTTGCCGCCGCCGGAGGGGTCGACCGACACCGCGGTGACCACCGGCCGCGCCTCGTGCTTGAAGTCCCGCTGCCGGGCCAACACCTGCCGCGACAGCAGCGCACCCTCCACGGGCTTCGGGTCGCCCATGTACAGCGCCGCCCAGTCCCGGACCGACGAGGACTCCTTCTTGTCCATCCAGTACGCGAGCAGGCGCTCCAGGTCCTCGTCCTCGATGCCGGGATGCGTCATCGGGGCACCGATCTCGCGCCCCAGCGGGTCCTCTTCGCTGCTGGCCAGCGCCGGCAGGTTGATGACCCGCCACTTGCCGCCCTCCTCGACCGTCCCGTCCTGCTCGGTCAGCCGGTACACGAGGTCGTCGTCGTGCCACCGGGTGGTCGTCACCAGGTACAGGGCCTCCGGGTGCATGCGGGAGACCACCGTCCCCGACCACCAGTCCCACACCTTGTCCCGGTAGCGGCGCGAGTCCGCCTGAGCACGGTCCTTGAACGGGTCGTCCACGCAACCGAGCACGCCCGGGAAGCCCGTCAGGCCACCACCGACGCCAACGGACCGCATGCCGCCGCCGGAGCGCATCGTCCAGTCGTTGGCGGCCTGGTCACCGGGCTGCAGGGACAGCCCGAAGTTCAGCCCGTACGCCTTGATCAGCTCCCGGACCGCACGGCCCTTCTTGATGGCCAGGCTCGCGGCGTAGGAGGCGACGAACACCTTGCCGCGCGGGTTCCTGATCAGCCACCAGAACGGGAAGTACTCGGAGGCCAGCACGCTCTTCCCGGTCTGCGGCGGCTGGGAGAGGATCAGCCGGTTGCAGCCGTTGCCGAGGTTGGCCAGCTCCCGGGCGACGAGCCGGGTGTGGGCGCGGATCTTGAAGTGGTGCGGGTCGCAGTACTTCCCCAGCGTCGCCGGATCGCGCATCGCCGCGAGCTTGCGCGCCTGGGCGATCTCTCGCATCAGGGCGGCCTCCATCTGGGAGCCCGGCCGCCGGCTCACGCCCCCTCACCCCTGCGGCCGGCCGGGCGCGTCACGACGCGTCCTCCAGCTCGAAGAGGTCGACGTCCCCGAGGATCCCCTCCTCGTCGCCGGCCATCCGCTGGATGCGCTCCAGGGCGCCGCGCAGCATCTCCACGCGCTCGGCCTCGTCGGCCGGCACCGCGGTGATCTGGATCGGGGGCGTCCCGAAACCGCCGCCCTGCACCGCCACGGTGCGCTCCGGCTCGCCGAGCGCCGCGCGTTCCAGCTTGGCCAGCGTCTCGACCATCCGGACGATCTCCGTCGCCGTCAGCTTCGTGGCGTCCAGGGCGTTCAAGCCCTGCGCGGCCTTGACCAGCATCGCCCGAGCGATCTTGATGTGGTCGTCCACCATGCGGTCGCGCTCGGCCTCCAGCCGAAGCCCCCGCAGACGCCGCTGCTCCGCGTCGTACGCCGCCGCCCGCGCGTGCCAGTGGTTGCGGTAGGCCACCTGCTGCATGTACTGGGTGGACTTCCCGGCGGCCTCCGCGATCGCGCGCACGGAGCGCTTGAGGCCGGCGTCGCGGTACTGGGTGAACCGCTCGAACATCGTTCGACTCTCGCCCGGCTGGGCATCCCACGGATCACGGCCGGGCTCCAGCTCCAGCCGCTTCTTAGAAGCTGCGTCCTTGGGCATTCCAGGCTCCGGGCACGGTCGCGTCCGCGTCCGGCCCACCAGCCAGCGACACGCCAAGAATAGAACGCGAAATGCCCCGTCCGGTTGATAAGGACGGGGCTTTCCGGACCTGCTATTCGGTTATCGGGAAGGCGGGGAATCCTATGCGCGGTCGGGGATTCCCATCTCCCGGGACATGCCCAGCCCCGAGCCCACCGCGCTCATCGTAGACCTGCTCCCTCCGGTCAGCTGGAGCTGCACGGCCTCGCGGTTGGCCTCAAGGAGCCTCCGCAGCACGACCACCAGGCCCTCGCTGTCCCCGAGCTCGGCCAGCACACCGGCCGCCGCGTCGTGGAAGATCCGCGCCACCGCACGCCGGCCCGGATCCCGGTGGTGGTCGTAGGAGAACAGGACGGCCACGTCCTGGACCGCGCCGCTGCGCCCTTCAAGATCCATCGTCGTCTCCGGCGTGTCGCATCTCGTCCTTGGTGATCTGGAAGCCCTCGGCCACCGCGGCGTCCACGATCCGCTGGGTACGGGCGCGGTCGGCCTTGGTCGTCGCCACGGATGCTGCCCGCTGCGCCTGGGGTTCCACCCACACCAGCTCGGGCCGGATCTCGTGCGCGGCGACGAACACCGCGGTGTCCCACACGTCGAACAGGTCCTTCGCGTAGATCAGGAAGTGCGCCCGGCCGCCGCGCGCCAGGCGCTTGAAGGTGGGGATCGCCTCCATCTTCAACCGGCGGCCGGCCACGTCCTCGACGGCGGCGGTCGGCCCGATCGCCGGGCGGATCATGAACTGGCTGATCGACCGCTCGATCTCGGAGCTGGCGTCGATGTCCTCGCGCAGCCCGGTCTCGACGTGGACCCGGCACTCCAGCTCTCCCAGGTGCGCGACCAGGTCGACGAACGCGGGCGCGGACTGCCACATCAGGACGCTCTCCCCGAGCAGCAGCACGTCCTTCACGCCCTGGTCGGACGCCTTGAGCGCGATGTCCTCGGCCGGTGTCAGCGGCACCAGGACATGGCTGCGCTCGAAGCTGCTCGCCCGGGTGCAGCCCGCGCAGCCTCCGGGGCACGGCAGGAACCGCACCGCCGCGCACTCCGTGCCGCCGTACGGACCGCTGATGATCTCGCTGTGGAAGGGGGCTGACACCGGCAGCCCCCGGGTGCCCAACCGATACACGATGGCGTTCTCCCGTCGCCACGGCGACGAATATCCCGGCCCACCAGCCAGCAGAGACCCAGCGCCTTCGACCCCCTCATACTGTGACGAGTAGGGCGGAAACATCTGAAAAGAGGTCAACCGTGTTGGACCCCCGACGCGGCATCTCGGCTGCCCAGGCCGTCATCGCCGTGGGCGTAGCCTCCCGCGGCCACACGTTCACCACCCCGCCCGAAGAGACCCACGGAGCCGTGCACGTCGTCCTGTGGGTCGCGATCATCCTCGTGCTCCTCCTCGCGATCACCTTCGCCGCGCACTCCGTGGGCACCATCGACGTCGGCCCGAGCCTCTACGAGGTCAGCGCCGCGATCTACCTCGGCATCACCCTCATGTTCGGTCTCGACCAGCACCACGCCCCCGTGGACCGCCAGGTCGCGAACTGGTGCGTCATCGGCGGACTCGTCCTGCTCAACCTCGCCCTGTGGAACCGGGCCCGCACCGAGACGGAGATCCCCCGATGAACCTCTCCACCGAAGTGATCGCCGGGTTCTCCTCCCTGCTGCTCCTCGTCGCCACCCGGCTCGTGGAGCGGTACTTCCCGGCCAAGCCCGAGCAGCCGAAGGACGGGGGAGCCCGCGATGAGTGAGCTGATCATCCCGGACGTCAGCGAGCACCAGGAGAACGTCAACTGGAACGCCTTCGTCCAGGGCGGGAACCCCGTCGCGATCGTCCGCGTCCACAACGGACGGCGCGCGGACAACTTCTGGCCGGCCAACCGCGACCGCTTCTGGGCGGCCGGCGGGCGGCTCCTGGGCCTGTACGCCTACACCATCCCCGGCCGCGACATGGTCGACCAGGCCAACGAGTTCATCGCCCTCGTCGGCACCCTGCGCGCCGGCGAGTTCGCGATCCTCGACATCGAGGAGGGCACCGGAGACCTCAGCAGCCGTGCCTCCGCATGGCGCGAGCGCGTCGCCCAGGCTCTCGGCAAGCAGCCCTGGCTGTACACCGGCCAGTACTTCTTCCGTGAGCACAACCTGGCCGCCGCCGGGTTCACCACCCCGCGCACCTGGGTGGCGGCCTACCGCAGCAGCCGACCCACCTGGCCCGACCACAACCTCTGGCAGTTCTCCGAGAGCTTCGGCCCGATGCCGGGCATCGCCCGGCCGCACGACGCCTCGCGGTTCTACGGCTCCGTCGACGACCTCGCCGACGTCGTCGGCTCCGCCGGCGACGCCCAGCGCCGCGATCCCGTTCCGTTCCCCGGCGCCGACAAGTTCGGCCCCGGCCGCGTCAACGACTTCGTGACGATGCTCGGGACCTGGCTCATCGCCAAGGGCTACGGCCGCTTCTACAAGGTGGGACCGTCCCCGCAGTGGGGCGACGCCGACAAGCGCGCCACCGAGGCCTTCCAGAAGGACCAGGGGTGGAGCGGCGGCAACGCGGACGGCCTCCCTGGCCAGGAGACCTGGTCAAGACTCCAGCGCTGACCCGGCTACGATGACGCCGCGAGCCCCGGATCCGACACCGGCGGCCCGCGGCGTACTCGCGCTCCGAGTCCCGCACGTGCGGACATCTCCCGTTCGGCAACCGCCTCGACGGGGCAGTGATCTTGCAGTCGTCCCGCACCGCGCGGGAATCAGCCCTCCATGCGCTCCGGCGTACCGCCGTACCGTACGGCGATCACCTCCCGGAGGAGGAACTGCCGTGGGACTTCAACGGCGCCCCCGCAGGAGCGGGAATCGGCCCTGCGACAGCCCGCTTGGCGCGAGGGCGCCCAGCACGCACCGCACGCGCGGGATCTGCCCTCGGACGTCCGCTGACGCAACCCCCGGCCCAGAACCGACCCGCAGGCGCGGGGATCACGCCTGGGCACTCGCGCTGCGCCAGCCCATCACCGGCCGAGCTCCGCACCGCGCGGAGATCGGCGAAGCGGCGGTCACATGCGGGTGAGGGCGAACAGCTCCGCCCGTGCCGCCGCGTCGTCGCGGAACGCCCCGAGGAGCGAGCTGGTCGTCATCTCCGCCTCCGGCTTGCGCACGCCGCGGTGGCCCATGCAGGAGTGCCCCGAGCGGATCACGCACGCCGCGTGCGGCGACAGGTACTCGGCGATCGCGTCCGTGATCTGCGTCGTCAGCCGCTCCTGCACCTGCGGCCGGCGAGCCATGTACTCCACCAGCCTGGGCAGCTTCGACAGCCCCACCACCGGCCCGGTCGGGATGTACGCCACCCACGCACGCCCGGTGAACGCCAGAAGGTGGTGCTCGCACAGGCTCGTGAACGGGACCGGCCCGACCGCCACCATCTCGTCGGACGCCTTCACGTCGTCGAACACCGTCGCCAGGAGATCGGCCGGACCGCGCTCGTCCGGCGGCGTCCCGAGCTCCAGCAGCGCGTCGACCGCGCGCTTCGGCGTCCGCAGCAGTCCGGGCTCGCGCGGGTCACGGCCCAGCAGCCGCAGGATCGCCTCGATGCCCTTCTCGGCGGCGTCCAGGTCGGCCATCATGTCCAGGTCGGCGCCGTCACGGATGCAGGTACTCAACGGGTACTCCCTTCGGTCAGCGCATGTCGGCGATGAGGTGCAGACGCGTCGTGGCGTTGAAGCCGTGCCGCATGGCGGCCTGGGTGACCACCGGCTGCCGGGCGGCGACTTCGCCGGGGCTCTCCCCGTACGGCATCACCCACACCGTCTGCGGGTGCAGGTAGTGGTCTCGGGCGAACTCGGCCACGGCATCGACGTCCTCGGCCGTCGCGCACACGAGCTTGAAGCACGCCCGGCCGGCCGCGGCCAGGTGCACGAACTCGGCCAGGACCTTCGGCCGGATCCGGCGCTTGGCCGGGTCGCGGGGGGACGCGAGCGGCCCGATCTTCGGCGACACCGTGAAGTGCGCCACCGCGGCCGCCGTCGCCTCGCCGGGGGCGATCGTGCCGTTCGTCTCCACGTGGATCACGCCCAGGCGCCCGAGGCCGCGCAGCAACGCGTCGAACGCCAGGGTCTTCTGCCACATCAGCGGCTCGCCGCCGCTGATCACCGTCAGCACCGTCCCGTACCGGGCGACGGCGCCCAGGATGTCCTCCACCGGCGTGAGCGGGTTCTCGGCGTCCAGGTCGAACCGGGCGCGGTCCCAGGTACGCGCCGTGTCGCAGCCCGGACAGGACAGGTTGCAGTGCCCGAGCCGCACGAAGCTGCACCGGCGCCCGAGGTAGGGGCCCTCGCCCTGGGGCACCGGGCCGAAGGTCTCGTTGAGCGGCAGATGGCCGTCGTAGCGGCGCGGCGTGATCGGTGTGTCCGTCATGGCCGGGTTGATACCCGCCCACGTGGCGAGCGCAGCAGTCGACATCACGGCCGGTACACCGCCGAGTTCACGTGGGTCTCGTTCACCCGGACGCTGGAGACCTTGAACGGGGTGTCCTGGCCGGGGCACAGCAGCACCGTCGCCGCCCGGTACAGCAGCCGCGCGGTGTTCTCGACGGTCGGCCAGTCCAGGCCCTCGGCCAGCGGGTCACCGCCGCCGAACACGAAGATCTTCTGCTCGAAGCCGTCGAACGCGTCCAGCAGCGGATCGGCCTTGCCGAGCATCAGGCCGTGGTCGAGCGTCGCGTCCACCCACCCGCGCAGGGCCTTCTTCACGAAGCCGAACTCGGCGACGGTGCCGGCCAGCGACGTGGAGTCCGCGGTGATCGTCCACTCCGCCCACCAGGAGTGGCCGTGGAGGTTGCGGCACTTGCCGCCGGAGTCGATGTGCGGCAGCCGGTGACCGGTCTCGAAGTTGTGCCGCACGAGCACGTCGGTAGCCACGGCTCAGACCTCCTGGGGAGCGGTGACGGACCGCCAGAAGTCGGGGTCCTCGTAGACGGTCGGGTCCGTGACGCCAGCCAGCGTGAACGCCTCGGCGCGTTCGGTGCACGTCCCGCACCGGCCGCAGTGGGCCTCGCCCGCGTTGTAGCAGGACCGCGTCAGGTGCCACGGCACGTCGAGCTGGTGGCCGGTGGTGACGATGTCGGCCTTGCTGTAGGTCAGGAACGGCGCGCCCAGCGACACGGCGTTGTCGGAGGACGCCTCGACGACCTGCCGGGCGTGGTGGATGAACCCGGGCCGGCAGTCCGCGTAGACCGGGTGGTCACCGGAGTGGACACCGAGGACGACACGGCCGGCGCCGATGGACTGCGCGAGCGCGGCCGCGGCCGACAGGAACAGCAGGTTGCGCCCCGGCACGACGGTTGAGGCCATGTTGTCGGCCGCGTAGTGCCCCTCGGGGACGTCCTCGCCGTGCAGCAGCGCGCCGCCGCGCCCCATGTGCCGGGTGACGCCGGACAGGTCCAGGCGCACATGGCTGACACCGAAGTGCTCCACCAGCGCATCGACGCTGTCCAGCTCCCGCAGGTGCCGCTGGCCGTAGAACACGGACACGGCCGTGACGGCCTGGTCGTCGCGGTCCAGCTCCAGAGCGAGCGCGGTCGCGGAGTCCATGCCGCCGGACAGCAGGACCACGCTGTGGTCACGGGCTGTACTCACGTGGGGGTTCCTTCCTTGCGGGGCTGCAGGGCGGCCCAGGCGCGGGCCGCCGTCTCGTGCTGGTCGATGTCGGTGAACGCCGCGTAGACCTTCGTCCCCGTGTCCCTGCCGCGGGCGAGCCCCGGCGGCGCCGAGACGCGGTGGCGACGGATCAGGTAGTCCTCCAGCAGGGCGCGGGCCCGGCCGCCGGCCTCCATGACCCTGTTGCGGTCCTCGATCCAGCTGCGCTCGGTGGACATCGGGTCCATGAAGTGCGGGTCGGCGAGGTCGGCCATGCTCACGCCGTGGCGCGGCAGCAGCCGGGCCACCTGCTGGCGCTCGGCGGCCGAGCGGTACTTCGGCTGGACGATCTGGGCGCGGTGGGAGTCCCACAGCCACAGGCGCCCGTAGCGCACGCACGCGGTGACTGCGGAGGAGTCGCAGGAGTACAGCGGCACCGCCGCCGTGGCGCCCGAGGTGACGCCCAGGGCGTGCACCCGGGTGCCGTAGCGGCCGGCGATCTGGGTGTGGAACGACAGCCACGTGCCGATCTCGTGCCGCCGATGCTTGAGTGAGACGAGGCCACCGAACGCGACGTACCGCTCCCTCTCGCACATGCGGTGCAGGTACTCCAGCGGGCTGTTGGCGTGGAACACCGGGATCAGCGGCACGCCGGTGTCCTTGGCCAGCAGCCGGGCGTGGTTGGCCGCCGACGCCTTCGGGTCACCGATCGAATCGAGGGTGAACGCTGCCGTCGCCCAGGGCTGCCACGAGCGCAGCCACGCGGCGTACTCGTCGACGTCACTGCGCGCACCGATCGTCATCGCCGAGAACGCTCCGGAGTCGAGGATCATGTCGGGCCGCACGCCGCCGGCCGCGGCGGTGATGCGCTCGACGACCTCGGCCGGGTCGTAGCGGCGCCCGCGCTCGAAGGAGAAGAGGTGCCTCGAAGGCATCGCGGCGTCACCCGGCCCCGGCGATGCGCGACTCCGCGGCGAGCATGCGCCGGGTCTCGGCCCACGCCTTCGCCGCGGTGACGTGCTGCGTGATGTTGACCATCGCCGAGTACACCTTCGTCCCCGGGTCCCGGCACAGCCGCAGCGACTTCGGCGGCTCGACCTGGTGTCGGCGCGTGATGTAGTCCTCGAACCAGGCCCGGCAGTACCCCGCCGAGCGCAGGATCTTCTCCACGTCGGCCGGGTAGCTGCGTACCGTCGACCCGGGCTTCATGAACTCGGGGTTCGCCAGCTCCGCCATCGTCAGGCCGTGGCGACGAAGGAACGGCGCGACCTGCTGGCGGTCGCGCGGGTCGCGGTACATCGGCTGGAGGGGGACCTTGCGGTGGTGGTCCCAGATCCACAGGCGCCCGTAGCGCACCGTCGTGGTCGACGTGCTGGAGTCGCAGGAGTACAGCGGCACGTCCATGGTGGCCAGCCCGGACACGCCGAGGGCGTGGACCTTCGTGCCGTGCCGGGCGGCGATCGCCGCGTGCCAGGCGATCCACTTGCGGATCTGCTCGCGGCGCTGCTTGAGGTTCGCCAGGCCGCCGAAGGCGATGTAGTCCGCGGACTCGCACATCTTGTGTAGGTGCTCGACGCCGCTGTTGGCGTGGAACACCGGCAGGATCGGCACGCCGGTGTTCTCCGCGAGCAGCCGGGTGTAGTTCAGCGCGCTCGAAGCCGCGTTGCCGATCACGTCGAGGTTGAACGCCACCGTCGCCCAGGGCTGCCAGGAGCGCAGCCACTTCGCGTACGCCTTGAGGTCGATCGTCGCGCCGATGTTCATCGCCGAGAACGCCCCGGAGTCGAGCATCATGTCGGGCTGCACGCCGCCGGCCGCCTCGGTCAGGCGGCCGACGACGTCCTGGGGCGGGATGTCCTTGCCGTAGTGGTACGACAGCAGGTGCCTGGGGCGCGAGGTCATCTCATACCCCCGCGGTCTCGTCCCATCCGGCCTTGCGCAGCAGGTCCAGGAAGCGGGCCGTGTCGGTGTCGTCGTCGGCGTCCGTCGTGAGCTGGAGGAAGCCGTCCCGGGCGTGCGGGGGCACGCGGAACTTCAACTCCGGCCACAGGTCGGACTCCTGCGGCACCGCGTCGTCGCCGGCCGCCCCGATCGCGTCGTCCAGATCCATGGCCGGCGCGAGCAGCTGCTCCAGGTGCATCAGGTCGCCCTGCTCGTAGCCGGTACCGGCCAGGCCGCCGTCCCCCTCGCTGATCTGTGCGAGGAGGTCGTACAGCGCCTGGTCGTCGTACGTCGACAGATCGCTCGTGCGGTTCGCGGCAGCGACGATCTTGCGGGCGGCAGCGTCGTCGACGTCCACGAACGCGACGGCGATGTCCTTCGAGCCCAGGTCCTTGACGGACTCCCAGGTGTGGTTGCCGTGCAGGATGTGCCCGCTGGAACGCTGCACGATGACGGGCGCGAACATCCCGTTCTCGTCAAGAGAAGCTCTGATCATTCCGGTATCGCTGCGCCGGGGATTCCCCGGGAACGGCTTGATGGAATCGACCGGCACGATTTCGATCTTCTGAGCCAGGAACCGCATGTCCGCCTGTCCTACACATCGCTCCGAAAAGGGCCGATCACCTTGACGGCCCATAACGGGACGGTAGAACCGGAAATTGTTCACTGGGGGGAGGTACGGCCATACGAGCGAAGTACCCTCGTGTCACGGAAAACACGGTGGAGATCAAATTCCGGAGATCAAAAACAGGCCGGTTGATCAATTCCTGAATTTGATCAGAGAATGCCTTCCGCGGCGCCCCTCATGATTCCTCGACCGGAAACGAGTCAGCGCGCCGCGCCGGGTTCAGCACCCCCTCCAGCTGCTCCAGGTACACCCGCTGCCCGATCGCGTTCGGGTGGTAGCTGTCCGAGGCCGGCAGCACCATCGGGTTCACCCACGGCTGCGCCGAGCACACCGCGTGGTCGCCCCACTTCTGCCGCGGATCGAGGAAGTCGGCGCCCTCCATCACCGCCGCGTCGCGCGTCACCGTGTCCAGCATCTCGGTGGCCTGGTCCAGGGCGGAGCGCTTGGCCAGGCTCAGCGACGCCGGGCACTCGGACTGCGTGTCGAACAGCAGCGGGTAGCCGACCACGATCAGCCGCGCGTGCGGCGCCCGCTCCCGCACCGCCCGGTACAGCGGGCGCAGCAGCGCGGGGAACTCCTGGCGCATCCGGTTCTGGAGTTCGTAGCTGATGGCCTGGCAGTCCTCGTCGGTACCGAAGGTGCACCGGGCCACCACCGGCACGAAGGCCGCGTCGTTGCCGCCGGCGCTGAGCGTCACCATCGTGGCGTCCGGGGACAGCTGCGGGACCTGCTCGTCGAGGACGTCCTGCACCAGCGCCCCGGAGCAGGCCAGGAACTGGAACGCGCCCGCATGGTGGGCGCCGGCCCACAGCGGCCCGTACGCCCGGGGCGAGCGCAGGCAGTTCCCGGACGTCTCGTCGTAGCCGCCGCTGCCGGTCCCGGCGCTGAAACTGTCGCCGAGCGCCGCGTACTTCACCTGCGGTTCGGGCGTCGAATCCAGCACGTGCGGGAGAAACCCGGCCAGCACCACGGTGAGCATCCCGACGACAGCGGTCACGAAGAACAACAGGCCACGGCGCGGAAGGCGAGCAGGCAGCACCACGAGAAGGACTCCTTCGGTCGACCGGGCCGCCCACCCGGTACCGCCAGCATGACCCAGTCCGAGGTCAGCGCCGCCGCGCCAGATCACGCCGGTGTTCCGACACCAGGGCGTAGCAGCGCAGCGTCTCGCTGACACCCGGGTCGAAGTACTCCTCCAGCACGGCGAGCCGTTCGTCGTCGGCCCACGACCCGGCGCCGGCCGCCGACTCCGGGTCCGGTTCGTGGCCGCTGACGCACGTGTAGGCGAACGCGTGCGTCCACGCGTTGGCCGCCTCCGGTGCCGGCGGCCGCCAGGCCACGAGCCGCAGCCGCGGCCCGCACCCGAGGATCCCGAATGTTGCCGCTGCGCAGCGGCGCGCCGTCACGGCGGGGTCGGTGTTCGGCGCGACGTCCGCGACGTCCAGCGCGGTGTACTGCGCCCCGTGGCTGCCGCGCCAGACCCAGATGTCGCGGCTCTCGTTGGTGACGATCAGCGCGATGCGCCTGCGCTGCGCGGGGGTGGAGGGGAGGGTGGTGGGGGTCGGTTGGACGCTGGTCCACGGCAGGGTGTTGGCCATGATCCAGAACGTAACGGGGTGCCGTGGCATGCCCCGGACGGGCGTGTGGGTGTCGCTGCGCTGACCGGGAAGGTAGTCCGTTCGGACGATTCTGGTCAGCCTGCGGCGAACGTCGCCGGCACGTTGGCGGCCTCCCCGGGGACGCCGTTCCAGAGGCCGACGACGCACCGCTTGCCGGTCGAGTTCAGGTTCCCGAAGTAGATGTTCGACACCAGGGGGATCAGGCCGGCACGGAGCTTGCCGTGCTGGAGGCCGCGGCCGAACACGCCCTCTTCGGACGGCGAGGCGAAGACCAGGTCCTCGTGCACGTCGAGGCACGTCGCCCCGATGCTCTCGTAGAAGGCGACGGCGCCCTTGTCCTTGGGGCGGAAGAACCACACCATCAGCCGGTAACGGCTCGTCAGGCATGCGTGGACGGCGGCCTCCATCAGCCGCAGCCCGATGCCGCGCCGACGATAGGGTTCTTCGACGGCGATCTCGGACAGCTCGGCGACGACGCGCGGGAAGAGGTCGGCGTAGTGGTCCCCGAGCAGGGGCCGCGCCTTGGTGACGACCTCGTGTGCCCACCTGGCGGCGGCGGGACCCACCATGGCCGCGCCGACGAGCCTGTGGTCGCTGGCTTCGGCGACGACGATGTGCACCAGCGTCTGTCCGCCGGCGGCGGGGTCCCCGGCGCGCAGCAGGGTGCGCATCCCGGACGCTGTTGCGAGGTGCTGGGGTTCGGCGATGCTCAGCAGTTCGACGACGCGGTCGGCTTCTTCTGCTCGGGCGCTGCGGATGGTGATGTGGTCGGTGTCGCTCATGGGGGTCAGCGTGGCAGAGCGCACCGTCGCGTTCCAGCGCTTCGGGCGCCGATACGCTCGGCTGGTATGAGCGATGACGTACGCGACCCTTGGCCGTTGTGGTGGCTCTCCTTCTACGGGGAGAAGCAGCACCTGGGCGTCGCCATCGTGCCCGGCCGCTCGGTCTCGTCGGCTGCCGCGCTGGCCTGGGAGATCGAGGTGCACCCCGGCGGCCAGGTTCTCGGTGTTCCGCTGCCTCCGGGGTCGGTGGCTCCGAAGTGGCAGGGGCGGCTGATGCCGTACAGCGAAACCGAGGACATCCCCATGCAGAGGGTGGAGCGGCAGCACTGGTACGGCGCCCTCGCGCAGCTCCAGGAGCCGGACGTCGACGGGCGCGTGCTCGACGACTGGGTGCTGGACGCCGTGTACTTCCCGCTGCCGCTGTGGCGCCTGGATGGCGACGAACGCGTGAAGGTCGGTGAGGTGCTGGATGCCGAGTGGGACGGCACGCGCTTGCAGGCCACCGGGGTGCTCGGCGACGACGCTGCTGCGACGCTGGCCGTCGCGGCCCACAACGGCGAGTTGAGGTATGCGCGTGCGGAGCTTGGGCCGGGCCCGGCCGAGGTCAAGAGCCTTGTGCTGTGCGGTGTCACGCTGACGAACGCGGCGCAGTTCCCCGGCGATCCGTACTGCCGGTGGGGAGTGCTGTAGCAGGGCGTGCCCGAGGGGGTGCACGGCCGGCGGCCGTCCCGGGGCGCCCGGTGCTGCTCGCGGGTCAGAAGGGGGCTTCCTCGGGCTGCGGCTCCAGCCACTGGCGTACGTGGTCGAGGGAGAGCAGCTTCTCGACGTCGGGGCGGTCCCTCTCGGGCGTGGGGTGCAGGGTCCAGGGCGTCGAGTAGCCCGAGCCGGTCTGGCCGAGGACGCCGACCACGGGCCCGGCTCCGATCCAGGTGTACCACTGGTTGACGAGGCCTCCGGAGCGCACCACGAGATCGCGGTGGACGTCGTCGTCGGTCGCGATGTCGGAGCGCAGGCAGTCGCCGTGGGTGGGGTCCTGGAAGTAGGACAGCGGCCGGACGGCGAGCAGGCGGCCGGCGAACTTGGCCGGGTGGAACAGTCGTGTACGGGTCATGCTCGAACCGGAGCACCAGGTCGTGATCGTCTCAGCTGGACACGCGGCCCGATCACCCGTACGGCGGCGGTTCCGCGGCGCGGGACTCTGGCGCGCTCAGCGCGGGCTCAGACTTCCCCCCAGCCGTCGCGCAGCACACGCCGCAGCCCTTCCACCAGGGCGACGCCGTGGCTGGCGAGCGAGTCGAGGTCCCACTCCTCGGAGCTCGGGCCGGTGCGCTGCTCGTCGTAGTCGACTCGCAGGACGCGCCAGCGGGATGAGACAGGGTCGTCCTGCGCCTGCGGGTCGTGGCCCAGGCGCAGAAGCTGTTCCTCCCAGGCCGTCAGGGTCTCGGACGGGTTGGCACCCTGCATCTGCACCACCTGTTCGCGCTGGATGGCGGTGACCGGGACGTTGGTCTGGGCGGCCAGGAGGTAGAAGGCCATCGCGAGCGCGGACGCCGCGGCCGCCAGTTCGCCGTCACCGTGGGCCATCTCGTAATCGAGCGGCCCGTCCTCCCAAGCGGGTCGGGTGCTCAGAATCATGCGGGTGCGGTCCCATGCGGCGTCCCACGCAGCCGGGCCCCCCGCGCCCTGCCAGGCGGCGGACTTGATCTCCAGAGTCGTCATGGCGCGATCCTCCCACCGCCGCAGGGCACACTGGTAGTACCGCAGAGGGACGCTGATGTCGGCGTTCTGCTGCCGGGTCGCAGCTGCGGAAGCTAAGGTCCGCGCGTGGACGACTTTTTCTCCCGCGTGCAGCAGCGCGAACACGCCTGGCCGACCGGTCGCCGCGACCTGCATTGGCACATCCTGCCCCAACCCCAGGCCGCCGAACAGCTCGTCGGCCCCTACCGGGACATCGCCGCGACCCCGGGCCTGCACCCAGTGCCGCCGCAGTGGCTGCACATCACCGTCCTCCACGCCGGCGTGGTGGACGACGTGACCGACAACGAACTCACGGCGATCGTCGGCCGGGTCCGGGATCTCGCGGCCGACATCGAGCCCTTCGATCTGATCCTGGGCCGCGTGTCGGTCGGCAACGTCGCGCTGGAGAGCGCTGGCTACCCGGGCGCGCCCGCGCGGAGGCTTTGGGAGATGACCGCCCGTGCCAATCGCGAGGTCGTCGGCGACCGGTGGCCGCTCATCCCCACCCAGTGGTACCCGCACAGCTCGATCGCCTACGCCGGACCCGATGGCCACCTTGCCGACCGCACCACGCTGAAAGCCCGCTTGTCCGATGTGGAGGCAGCCCCCGTTACTGTGCCCGTCACCAGCATCTCGCTGGTATCCCAATGGCACGACGGCCACTCCTCCATCCGCTGGAGCCACCTCCTCGACGTCCCGCTCGGCGCTCCCGCCGGCACCCCCTGACCCCGACCAGGACGGACCGCCCCATGCTCGTGCTCGACGTCCTGTACGGCTGCCGCGCCACAGCGGCAGTCACCGGCCCGGCCCTATGGGCACAGGCTTGGGACCGCGCCCTCGTTCTCGTGACCCCGATCTGGACCGGACAACGGATGACCATCGAGGGGCCCATCCTCGCCGATGGCGGAGAAGCCCTCGCTCTCGGCCTCTACCTGATCGCCGCCGAGACCGATACGGCACCTTCGCAGGTCACACGCTCCCAGATCGAGGACCTTCTCAACCGCCACGACGGCACCGGCCGCGACATCACCACCGTCTGGGACACCCGCCTGCAAGCCCTCGGTCACGACCTCACCGACACCGCGGATCCCATCACCACCACCTGGGCTCGACTGCGCCGCGACTGCAGTCCGCCCCTGGACGCTCCCGACGCTGTCTGGGACGACTCGTTCGCCCGCTTCGGCCCGGCGTTCCTCCAAGGACTCCGCTACACCCTGGCGCCGCGCTACCAACTGGCGTTCTGAGACCGACATTCGCGCGCCCATCCCGGCCGCCGGGACAGGGCTCCGCTGCGTTCAGCGCCCGTTCCTACCGAGGTCCCCAGGCCCCTGTGGACGGCGGCAGCCTTGTAGTCCGCCTAGCCGGTGAACCGCGCGACGCGAGGGGGAGCGTCGCGGCCCGGTGTCATGGGAGATCCTGCGTCGGGACCAGGAGCAGGCCGCCGGACAGGTCCAGTGCGAGCAGTCCGCGACGTGCCTGGTCGTGCAGAATCCAGGCCGCGGAATCCGGATCGATCCAGTCCGGTACGAGGACTGTCGCCGGGTCCGCGGGGGTGGCTGGCGAATCGTTCCGCTCGCCCGGCAGTGGCGAAATTTCGGCGAGGACGGAGGGGACCTTCTTCATGCCACCAACGGTAGTTCGACGGAGGTCCGTGCGCCGGGTGAGCGGCCCGTGGTGGGGGCGTGATGTGCGACTTCTGCTGACGCATCATCCGATTCGGTGAGGTTGGGTCACGGGTTGCAGCTCAGGGAGCGCTTTCTAGCTCCAACGCTACGAAATCTTCGCCGAAAAGATCGTGCACGCCGGTAAGTTGAGAGGTATCCCGAAGCAATCTGGGGACAAGCGGTCTGGTTCCGAAACTGGGGTTGAACGGGATGCCTACCGTTGGTGGACCGCCTTCGGCGAGCGCGTGCTTCCCAGCTTCGAAGACGAGGAAGAAGGCGTAGTCCTGGGTGTCGTCGGTCGCGCGGTACACGAGTTCGGGAAGGCCGGCGGCCGTGAGGCCGAGGGTGTAGGTCAGGCCGCCCGGGTCGGTGATGACGGCAAGTCCGAGTTCCGCGATGCACCGGACCGCTTGGGCCCGGGTCGTGTTGGTGGGGTCGGTGGGTAGCCAGCGCACGAGGTCCATGGCCTCGGCCTGGGGGTACAGGTGGCACAGCTCTGGGAGAGTGCAGGTGCGACGAGGTCGCAGGCGCGCGTGCATGGGATTCGGTGGTGGCAGGAGTTCAAGGACGGTTCCGGCAACGGCGTTTCCGACGTTGGCGAGCAGCACTTCGGCGGCCTGGTTCAGGACGCTCTCGTTGAAGGCCGAGTCCTTGGAGTCGATGGCCAGTTCAGGCATTCCGTACTCCGTGAGGCCGGCGGTGTAGGAGGTTTCGCTGTTCGGATCGTGGAGGACGATCCAACCGCGCGTAGCGATGGTCATGCGGGCATGAGCGGGTGACGTGTGGCTACTCTGCGTGCACGTCAAGCCCCGGTTTTGCCCTTCGCTGTGGTGACTGGGCATGACCGAACGATACGGGGGAGTTGATCTGATGTCAGGGCTGGCGCGGTGTGGCGAAGGTAAGGTTGACGCTAAAATTCTAGGTACCTAGAGTTAGACGTTATGCATGGTCCACGCATGACGCCGCACGTCCTTTCGGTTCTGGAGACGTTCGTGGGGCTCGGATCTCGCCGTTTCGGCGAGGAGTTGGTGAGGGTCACGAATCTGCCCTCCGGAACCATCGTTCCGATCCTCTCGCGCCTGGAGCGGGCCGGCTGGCTGGCCGCCTCCTGGGAGACCCCCGAGGAGCGTGAGGCGGAGGGTGCCGGCTGGCGTCCGCTCAGGAAGTACTTCGAGCTGACGAACGAGGGGCTGGCAAAGGCGACGGTCGCGCTCCTTGAGCGCAAGGCATGTCAGAAGAGCCGATCATCTGTCAAGACTTCGAAGCAGCGGATTCTGCGGTCCCGCTAGAAGTCAAGATTTCAACATTCCCCATCAGGATCCTGAGTAAGGATCACAGTGCAACATTGAACAGACTCCTGACCCGCGATTAGCAACTCAAATCGAGGGCGACAAAAACGGACTTTCAGACCTTCCGGTCAAACGATGACCTATGCGGACAACATGATGGGCGCTGGGCTTGACAACCCACCATCCCACTGTCCGACAAGTACACGAGACTGACCACGGCACCACCGCACCACCCGACGATCCGATGACCACACCAGAGGACCAGACGATGACCACGCTGACCGCCCCCGAACTCCGGCCGGCCAAGGACTTCCCCTCCGACCCGGCCGACCTCGCCATCCTCGTCACCGGCGCACAGCCCCTCTTCGCCCGCGACTGCGCGGACACCATCGAGCGGTGGGACGTCCAGATCCGCTCCGGCTACATCGAGGAACTGGAACTGGACGGCGACGAGATCGGCAACCTCACCTTCTACCGGCTGCGCCACGACGGCGACAACCCGATGTACACGGCCGCCGCCGACGAGTCCGAACTGCTCGAACACGCCGTACGCGACGTCGTGATCCACGAACCGGTGAAGCTGGCGACCGGCCGCTACCTCCGCTACACCAACCAGTTCCAGGGCACCTTCGCAACCTTCGTCAGCGGCATCAGCATCAACTGCCAGGACCTGCTGATCCTCACCTACATCGACATCGAGAAGCGCTGGGACGGCTTCGGGCTCGAGGAACTGGCCATCGCCGAAGCCGTCCGCAAGCTCGGATCCGGCTGCTGCGCCGTCCTCGCCATCGGCGCCAGCGACGACGACGAGCACGCCGAGAAGAACCGCCGCACCCTCTCCCACAGCGGCTTCCGGACCTACCACGGCGACATCCTGGTCCTCGACCCGCGCACCTCCGACGCCCAGGGCCGTCTCCTCACCCAGCGCGCCCGTCTCGACCGCATGGTGGAGCAGTGGAACGCCCGCGACCGCGACGAGGAGTGCTCCGACTGTGGCTGACCTGACCACGTCCGACCTGGAACGTCGCGCCACCGCTCCGGCCCAACTCGCCGAGTGGGAAGCGAAGTACGGGCCGGACGCGGCTGCCCGCCTGGCCGCCGCCGAGGAGGCCAAGCGGGCAGCCCAGAAGGCGATGGAGAAGGGGAACACCACCCGCAACCGCACCACCGCCTTCCGCACCTGGGAGCGCTACTGCGCATGGGCCGGCACCCCCGTCGAAGAGGCAAGCGGAGGCGCCGTCGCCGTCTGGGTGATGTGGATGCACCGGCAGGGCAAGCTGGACGGCACCGGCATGGCCCCCGGCTCCGTCCAGACCATGCTGTTCGCCGCCGTCTCCGAACTGCGCGATCGCGGCATCAAGGTCTCCCGCGACGACGTCGCCGATGCCAAGGCCATCGCCACCGCCCTCGCTGTCGAACTGGCCCAGGCCGGCGAAGTCCGCGGCCGAGGCCAGGCGCCGGCCGCCACGGTCGAGGGGCTGCACCAGATCGCCGAGGCCGCACCCGACAACCTGGCGGGGCTGCGCGACAAAGCCCTCGTCTTCACCGGAGTCAACTACGCCTCCAGGGCCTCCGAAATCTCCGACCTCCGAGACGGCCACGTGTCCTTCTTCCCCGAGGGCATGAAGGTCAACGTCGTCTCCGGCAAGACCCTCCAGTCCATCCGCCACCCCAAGATCCCCTACGCCAAGGAGAAGGCGATCTGCCCGGTGCGCAGCTACAGGAACTGGCGCGAGGAACTCGGCCGCCGCGACCCCACCGACCCCGCTTTCCACAGCATCGACCGCCACGGCAACGTCGGCCACGGCCTGCGCCCCGGCGGCGTCACCGAAGCCATCGCCCGCATCGCTGCCTACTCAGGCATCGAACTGCGGTGGACCGGCCACAGCCTGCGCGCCGGCCTCGCCACCATCGCCCGCCGCGCCGGCAAGACCATCGAACAGATCGCTGCCCAAGGCGGATGGTCTCCCACCTCACGCAAGCTGTTCTCTTACCTACGCGAAGTCGACGGTTGGACCGACAGCGCCGCTGCCGGACTCGCCTGACTCGAACAGCGAGCAGTCCAGTAAAGTGACCTGGAACGACCGCATAGTTGAGAAGAACTGCTGGTCAGGAATTTCCAACCCGCACGCGCGGGGATCCGGCCGCTCAGCAACTCACCGAGTGGGGCAAGCTCGGTTCCGACCCGCACGCGCGGGGATCCGCCTCGCGCTGATGCTGCGTCAAGTTGATCTAAAGTTTCCGACCCGCACGCGCGGGGATCTGCCCTCTGCCACGGGCCACTGACAACGAGCAAGCTCTTCCGACCCGCACGCGCGGGGATCTGCCCGTACCACGCCCGTACGGGACGGGGATGCGGATGCCCGATCCGCACGCGCGGGATCTGCCGGAAGGAAGCAGCGTTCCGTGACTGGACGGCCTTCCGACCCGCACGCGCGGGATCTACCCGCGAGACCGAGCTCCAACCCGGTCTTCTCCCTCTGACCCGCAGGCGCGGGAATCCGCCCACCAGGCGCTGCCTGACCTGGCGAAGCGGTCCTCCGTCCCGCACGCGCGGGGATCTGCCCCACGCCGCCCTGGCGCGTGCACGCACCCTGGCCTCCGACCCGCAGGCGAGGGAATCGACCGAGGTAGGGGCCTGCCGCTGGTGAGTGCGGCATCTCTGTCCCGCAGGTGCGGGATCGCACAACCGTGGCACTTCGGGACGTCCTCTACCGCGTCCGGGCCCGCAGGTGCGGGATCGGTCATAGGATTCCGACCCGCACGTGCGGGGATCTGGCGAGGGTTCGTCGTAGAGTGTGCCGAGGATGTGTCTCGGTTGAGTCCCCGTCATGCTGTCGACGGGGACTCTTCCTTCTTCTGCGCGGCCTGTTGCCTGGCCTTCGCGCGTCGGCGTTGCCGTGGGGTTTCGCCGCCCCACACCCCGTGGTTCTCGCCTCCCAGGCGCCCGGCGGCGCGGCACATCTCCAGCAGCGGGCAGCGCGGGTAGCCCTCTTCGTCGCCCCGGCAGCGTCGTGCGGCCAGTTCGAGGTGCTGCTGACGGGTGGAGTACCAGATGTTCGGGTCGTAGCGGCAGGCCAGGTACGGCTGGACGATGGCTTCGGCCATCAGCTTGAGCAGCACGGCGGCAGCGCGCGACCGCTGGCGGCTGCCGGCGGGGGGCTTGCACGCGGTGCTGGTCATACCGCGATCCTGCAACGGACGCGGGACAGGACGGCCCCGGGGAGGCTGTCCTGCTCGTTCGCGGCGCCCCGAGCTGACGGGCTATGGTTTCCGTCTGCTGTCGGCCGTCTGTGTGGAGGGGGTCGCGATGCCGAAGCCCAAGAAGCCGTTCGTCCCGACGCGTCGGGAGCCGCACCGGTGGTGCTCGCTGCTGCACCGGATTTCGGGCGCGGCCGCGATGGTGATGTGGGGACCGATCCTGCTCCAGGGGTTCGCCGCGTTGCTCTTCGTGGTGGCGATCGCTGTCGGGTTCGTCGTCCTGGTCTACCTGCGCAAGCTCATCCACGCCAGGCCCAACCAGCGCCGTGGGCAGATCGACCTCCTGATCAAGCCCATCGGTGAGGCGGAGGTTCCCAAGCTCCCCTCGGAGACCACGATCGCACGCAAGGGCCGGGAGCCGGTGGACCCCGCCCTCGTGCATGCCGGGTGGGCTCGGGCGGCGGCCGTCATGGACATGGTGCCTCTCGCGGGCATCCCGGTGGCCGTGAGCGTGCTGATCCCTTCGGGGCCGAACAGCGTTCTGGACTTTCCAACCGGTGGTCTGCTTGGCCTCGTGGTTGGCGTCGCCGTCGTCTTCATCGGGTCCACGTCCTACGCGCACCACAGGGCGACCGAGCCGCGGCGTCCGCGTCGGGTGAAGGGGCTCGTGCCGCAGGCCAACGGGTCCTGATCAGCCACAGTCGGCGATCCCGGACACGGTCGGGCGGTGGATCGGACTCGGACGTGGAGGCTACGGTCGGCGCCACGAGGCCGGCCGCGCGGTGCCGGCCGCCGCTGCGAGGAGGAAGCCGTCGTGGGCGAGCGGGACAAGCGCGGGCGGGTGTGGGCGGCGACTGCCGTGTGCCCGTGCTGCGAGGGGCGGCCGTCCGAGATCGGGTGCCTGCACTGCCACGGGCAGGGGATCACGGACGACGTGGCCGGGTGGGAGCCGCACGAGCTGGAGGAGCTTCCCCGGCCGAAGGCCGTGATGCCGGGGCGCTGCGGGGACTGCGCGACGCGGTTCGGGTCGCCGGAGGAGGAGGGCGGTGATCCGGCGTGCCGCGACCTGACGAGGCCGTTCTTCTGCCACTGGGGCGGCGGCTTCCGGGAGGTCGAGGGCCGCTACGTTCCGGTCGCGCAGATGCCGGACGGGACGCCGGTCGGGGCGCTGGTGTGCGCGGGCTGGTGGAATTATCTGACGGGGCGTCAGCACGACGACGATCGGGGGTACCAGGAGCCGGGGGAGCAGCGGGCCGGCGCCGAGGGGGATGTCCCGCGGTGACGGGGGCGTCCCGTCACTGGCTGCCTTCGCCGGGGAAGGGGCGCAGCGGCGGGATGCGGGGCGGCTGCTGGACGAGGCCGCGGGCCGCGCGGTGCGGTGCGGGGTTGTGCGGTGAGCGGGCGGCGGTGGCGTAGGTGGTGAGGGCGGCGAGGACGATCTGGGCGTCCTCGTCGTAGAGGTCGCCGAGGTTCAGCCAGTCCGTGCCGATGATGGCGGCGGCGCGCAGCAGGGTGATGTCGGAGGTGCTGGCGGCGGGGAAGATGGCCGGGGCGGCGGGGTGGCCGGCGGCGGACAGGATCCGGTGGAAGCTGATGGCGCGCTGCCCGGTCTCGGGGACGTACACGGTGTGGGGGAGCAGGGACAGGACGAGGGCGGTGTCGGTGAGCCAGCGGCCGTGGCGGTCGAGCAGCAGCAGGGCCGGCCGGTAGCCGGGTCCGGCCTGCGGGGGGATGGCGCGGCCCAGGGCCCGGCCGGCCTCGCGCAGGTCCTCACTCACCGGTGCGCCCGGGGGCAGGGGCGTTCTTGCGGGGACGCCCTGGCCCTCGCCGTGGCGGGGGCTGGTCGGCGAGGGCTTCGCAGGCGGCCTGGAGCTGCGCCTGCCCGGCGCGTACGAAGACGTCGGCGGTCTCGTCGTCGAGGGGGGTGGGGCCCAGGCCGCGGCGCAGCGAGTTGGTGAAGTGGTGCAGGGCGCTGGAGAGGTGCCCGGTGATGGCGATGGTGCGGGTGTTGTCGTCGCGCAGGAAGGCGGAGACGGGCAGTGTGGCGAGGGTGCTGGCGGCTTCGTGGAGGGAGGCGGCGACCATGGCCCGGATGCGCATGATGCTCTGCGGGTCGTCCAGGTCGAGGCTGAGGAAGCTGGCCGGGGGCGGGTTGCTCTTCACCACAGTGGGGGCTCCTCGTGGGTGGCCGGCGGGGCGGCCTGGTGGCGGCTGCGGTGGATGGGGCAGTACGTCTGCAGGGGGGCCTTGTCGAGGACGAGCCAGCCGTCGCCGGTGAGACGCCGGGCGACGTCGAGGGTGAAGCAGGGCTCGGGGAGGACCACGCTGGAGGCGCATTTCCCGCCTTTTTCGCGGTGGTTGCAGGTGATGACGATGGTGACGCTCATGATGCTTCTGCTTTCGCATTCCACGGGTGGCAGGAATGCTGACACAGGGCATTGCAGAATTTGCAGGTGTGGCGGCAGCGTCCGCACAGCCAGGATCGGACGGCGGCGAACCGGTTGAATCCGAACCGGCCGAGGACCCGAATTGAGTGGTCGCATGCAGTTGAGGTGTAGCAGTGGGATTCGCACATTTCCAGGACGGATGCGGGGAGGACTTCGTCGGTGGACCCGGGTGCGCAACCTGGTTGTGTGCGTTGCCAGTTGGAGGCGTGTTCCAGCAGGTGGAGGTACTTCTCCTCGGTGGTGTGGCCGTCCCAGATGTTGTCCGGGTCGTTTTCCTCGGCGTCGGGGACGTGCCCGAGGAGATCGAGGTCGTTGATGGAGATGTGCCAGAAAAGCCAGCGTCTTCCGATATAGATTCGGAGGAGTTTCCAGTTTGGGTCTTCGTCTTCGGAGGGTTGCAGTGCGGAGGGGTAGAACCGGGTGAGGTACGCGCAGAGGTATACGCGTTCGCGGTAGGCGCCGTCGAGTTGTTCCTGCGTGATGGTCATGGATTTCCTCGTGGGTGTGGGGTCCGCCCGTTTTCCACGGTAGAGGGGTGGCGCGGCGCCCTGGCCGCGGCGGCGTGGCCCGGCGCGTCACGGCGTCGGGGAGGATCGCAGCGGTCGGTGGCGTCACCGCGGTGGGCGCCGTGCGGGCGCCGGCAGGGTGCGGGGGGATGCGGGGCGTGAAGGGTCCGAGCGCGGCGGGGCCGGCCCGTTCGCGGTGCTGCTGCATCCCCGGGGGCGTCGGCCGCCGGGGGACGGCGGCGGCGCGGGCTCGGTGCGCACGCGGGGTGCGCTCTACCGGTCGAGGAGGGGGAGAAGGTCGTGCTGGGGGGCTTCCGTGGCGGCGCGGTCGCGGCAGCAGCCTGACGGCGTGTCAGCGCCGCCGGTGCACGGGCCGAGAGAAGGCGCGTTCTCGTCGGTCTCGCAACTCGGCTCGGGCTGAGCCCGGTTGAAGTCGGTGACGAGCTTCTGGACGGCGGCGGCGGCCCGCTTGAGGCTCCCGGCGGTGGTGTCGGCGGAGGCGAGGGCCATGCAGAGCTCGCGGACGGCGCCGTCGCGCAGGCTCAGGCGCGTGACGTGGCCGGCGGGGGTGTGCATGACCTCGATGGAGTGGTCGATGCCGTGCGCGCCGAGCAGCCCCACCAGGTGGATGGCGGCCATGGCGGGTTCGTCGGTCAACTCGCCATGGTCGTGGGCGTGTTCGGCCAGCTCTCCGGCGAGCTGGTGGGTGTAGGCGTCGTCCTGCTCGGGCATCGGTGTCTCCTCGTGATCACTTAGCTCCGAACAGTAGCGGAGGGGCGTGACACCTCCCGGGGGGCGGCGAGTCGCAGGCGGGTGCGGTGGCGGGTGGCCAGGCGCAGCGCGGTCGCCCGGTCGGGTCCTTCGTAGACGGTGTGGGGTCCGACCGTCACGGCGGCGTCCGCGCACAGCAGGGTGGCGAGGCACCCGGTGAACCAAGTCCCGTCCGGTTCAAGGACGGTGAACACCGGGCCCTCGCTCTTGTCGTTCTGGTCGTCGTCGGGTGGCACCGGCGCGGGAGTGCGCCGGTGCGTCACGTCGGGTCCTGGTCGAACAGCGGGAGCTGGTCGGCGGTCGGGCAGCGCCGGCCCCGGCGCCCGGAGGCCGGCCGTGCGCGCTCGCGCGGCGCGCTGCGCTGGGGGGCGATCCGGGCGACTTCGAGCTTCGGCTTGGCGTTCCAGACCTCTATTGCCGCACCGATGTTGAGGTAGCCGTCCGGCGGGATGAGCAGGGTGTAGTACCCGAAGCGGCTCCCCGGGTCGCTGACGTCCTCGCGCAGCAGCCCGAGGGCGACCAGGAGTTGGAGCGCGACCGTCGCCCGGGAGGAGGAGATGTCGCTGAAATCGCACGGGTCGTCCCAGGCGTAGGGGACGTGGACCGTGCGGTTGTCCGGGCGGATCGACACGTTCCAGCCGACGAGGAGGATGTCCGCGGTCGGCAGGACGCGCAGCTCGCGCCGGTAGTCCTGGAAGAACGCGCCCAGCAGGTAGCGCCACTCGGCGGCGTCGACCGCGTCCGGGCCGGGGGCGGCGTGCGTGTCGAGCTGACGCGCCGTCGCCCCGGCCGGCACGGACATCGGGGAGGGAAGCACCCGCAGGTGGCGGCGCCCGGCCATCAGCTGATCATCCCCTCTCTGGTCCCGGTGACGTCCGCCTCGGCGCGTAGCTGCGCGAGCCGGTCGGCACGCTGCTGGCGCTGGAGTGTCTGCTGCTCCAGCTGCTCCGCGGTGAGCTTACGGGCCCGGCGCCCGCTGGAGCCGAGGGTCAGGATCTTCTGGGGCTCCAGGGCTACGCCGTTCGCACGTTCGCCCTGGTCAGGGGCGCTTTCAGGGTCCGTGGAGGGGTGCTGTTCCATGACTTCTTCCGGGTGAGATGCGTCGTTGTCCACTGACGCGCGGTCCCCGGGGAGCTGAGCTTCTCCAACTACATCAGCCATATAGGGGTCCTGGTAGTGGTCAACCTGGTTAGGCCCGCACGTGCTGGCATCAAACCCCGCACGTGCGGGCAAGTGGATGTCAGCACGTGCGGGGTTCTCCGCTGTTTCATGATCATCCGTGTTGTCAGCACGTGCGGGCATCGGGAATCCCGCACGTGCAGTCATCTGCGCGTTGTCCACAGCTTCGTCCACAGGCGGGTCGTCCTGGTGGTCGATCAACTCGCTCGCGTGTTCGCCTGCGCGGGCCTGGCGGGCTCTGGTGGCCTCGCGCTCCAGGCGCCGGCGGTCCCCGCGAAGGACGGGCAGCGCTTCGTTCCAGTCCGGCTTGGCACCGGCCAGCACGGCGTACCCGCGGATCCGGCCGGCCTGGGTGCGGTTGAGGGCGACGACCCCGGCGGCCTCGGCCGCGAGGTAGTACCGGGTCACGGAGTCGGGGGAGACCCGGGTGGCCTTGGCGAGCCACCGGCCGCCGACGGTGTTGGGCCCGATGTTCGTGCCGTCCGGGTTGGCCTTCTGGCCGAGCTGCATCAGGAACAGCAGGAAGGCGGGGCCGAGCGACCTCCACTCCCCGCCGTTGGGGATCTCCTGCGCCCACTGGCCGACCTTGGTGCGGAACTGGTTGGCGGGACTGCTGTTGTTGACCACGTCCGGCCAGGTTGTTCCCGGGCCTCCCCAGTACTCCGGTCCGGGGTGCGGTGCATCGCTGGGCTGGCGTACGCTCGTCACGGAACGTCCGCTCCTTCCATCTCGGTGGTGAGGGAGTGGCAGACGACTTGGCGGACCATGGGCGGAACACCCAGTCGTTCACCTCGGAGGCCCCGGCGCGTGCCGGGGCTTCCGCGTTTTTCGGGGGCGCAACCCGTACAGTGAGGCACCCCTTCGTGCTGGCCACCGAGACTACTTCCGGTGACTGATCAACTACGGTGTGGATCATCCCCACGATACACCCAGCTGACACGGCGTCCGCTCACCAGATTTTCTGAACGCTGGCATTTTTGAGCGATTTTCTCCATCATGTAGCGCATGACTACCGTCGATACCCCATGCGGAACATCTGCGGAACTTCAGTTCCTCCCGCTTTCCCAGCGTTTCACCTGGTCTGTCCACGCCGTGACGAAGGCCTTCGCCATCACGACCGCCGACCTCGCGCGCCTGCTCAAGCTGTCCCCACAGGCCATCAACCACCGCTTCGGCGGCCGGTCTGACTGGTCACCGGCCGACATGGACCGCATCGGGCAGCTCATCGGCATCGACCCCGCCGAACTCGTCCGCGGACCCGACTCCTGGTTCCAGCGGCTCCTCGCCAACGGCCAGCACGCCGCCATCCGGCAGCGCCTCGACGACCTCCCCGCCCACGGCGACACCACCGACGACAAGGACCAGCAGCAGTGAACCCGCCGCCCCTCACCCCGACCGCCGGCGCCGGCCGACCACGCCGCGCCCCCGACGACGCCGAACTCAGCGGCTGCGCCTACACGCTCTACCAGCTCGCCTCCCAGGAGCAGATCGAGGAGCTGGTCAACGTCGCCGTGGGCTGGAACCTCGCCTTCGGCCCCCCCGGAATCGCCAACCTCTGCGCCCTGCTGACGATGGGCATCCTCGAGGGAACGCCCGCCGACCAGCGCAGCCGCGGCGGCGTCCCCCAGCTCCACAAGATCAACGCCGCACCGGACAGCGTCGGGCGCGCCCGCAACCTCCTCGCGGTGAAACTCGCCGAGGCCGGCCGCCCCGTTCCCACCCTCCGCGAGGCCAACGACGCCCTCGTCTCCGGCCAGCAGGCCACGGCGAACGCCCAGTCGATCATCGACCTCATGGCGCCCCCGGCCGCCGGCCCCGCCTTCACCGCCGCCCCGGCCGGCAACCCCGCCGACCCCGGCCGCGACGTCGCCCTGCGCATCGCCACCGCCAGCGAAGCGGACGGCATCAACCTCGTGCTGCGCCTGGCCATGGCCCTGGGAGCGCTGACATGGTCCTCCTGATCACCCCCGGCGAACTGCACCGCGCGCTCGACGGGCTCCTCGCCGGCGTCCACCGCGCCAACCCCGACATCACGATCCAGACCGCCTACATGTGGCACCGCACCCACGGGCCCAGGGGAACCGCGTTGCTCCTCCAGCGCCTGGTGACCATGCTCGACACCCAGACCCCCAAACGGCTGCGCGACAAGGACGACCTTCCCGACCTCGACCGCATCCTGCCGCTCGCCGTCACCGCCGCCGAGGCCCGCGAGGACATCGCCGCCGTCGTGGAGATCAACGAAGCCGCGCCGCCCGTCCCGACCCTGGACGAGGCCGCCGAGGTGATCGAGCGCCAGGCCGTCGAACGCGGCCGGATCCGCGAGCTGCTGCGCCTGCACCACGACGACAAGCCGCAGCGGGTGATCACCCGCGGCACCGAACTCGCCGCCGACACTACGACCGCCATCGCCCTGCTGGGGATCTGCGCCACCCTCGTGGCGCGCGCCGGCGTCCTGGATTCCTGACCGGGGAGGGATCATGATCGTCGGAACGGGCACCAGCGGCGACGACGGGCAGCCGCTGCTGCGCATCGGGCTGCTGGACTCGGAGGTACGGGCCGTCCTCGGCGGCGGGCACGTCTGGCAGTGGGTGCCGCCCATCGGCCGCGCGCCCGGTTTCCACCTGCACCTGCACGGCGGAGCCACCGAAGCCGACCTGGTGCGCGCCTTCGCGCCGACCATCACGGCCGACACCGAGGTCGTCGACTACACCGCAAGCCAGTCAGAAAATCAGCCCTGATGCACCGGCCGCTCTGCCGGCCGCCTTCCGCAGGGGGGTGGCGCGGGGAGAGCGAGGGCTGTCCGCCGGGGGGTGGCGCGCGCCGTCCGCGCGCTACCCCTTCCTATCGCAACGCGCCCCTTCGCGACGAATCCCGGTACCGTTTCCGGTGTTTGGCCGTCACGGCGCGTTCAGATGTACCAAGGTTGGCGGTTGACGGTGCAACGAACAGCGCGGTGGTTCCTGCCCGCGCCGAAGAGGGGGTCATGGGCGTGCCGGACCGGTCGGGCGACACAAGGAAGCTGATCAACCCCGGCATGACGGAAGCGCAGATCGCCAGGGCCGACGACGAAACCTGCACGCGCCTGCGGCAGGAGGCCGACGATCCGCAGATGTCGTTCAACCGGGCCAAGGCCGCCCTGATGGACGCCTTCGAGGGGTGGATCGAGGAGATCACCGGCGTGGACGGCGAGAAGGCGGTGAGCGTCGGCGGCCTGGCGGACGAACTCCTCGAAGCCGCGTCCGCGGTATCGGCCGCGGTACGCGCGTCGAAGGACACGAACTTCGCGGACGCCTGGGGCCCGGCGGTCAGCTGCCTGTCGAAGGCGGCCAGCCACGTGAGCCTGGCATCGACCGCGAAGAAGGGCACCGAGCTGAGGCGGCTGCAGATGTGCGCGGCGACGACCTGGACGCAGCGCGCCGAGACCGTCGCCCAGGCCGCGGCGAAGGCCGGCTTCGTGATCACCGGGGGCGTCCCGGACCGCGGCCCGGTGGCCGAGGGGAGAATGACCATGGCCGACTTCCGTATCCTCCCGAAGAGTCCTTACATGCCGCGCTACAGGATCTGAGGGGAAGCCAGCCGGTGTACGAGTACGAGGTCAAGCCCGGGTTGCCGGACGTCGCCGCGCTGCGGCAGGCGTTGAAGCTGCTGGAGATCCCCCTCGATCCGCAGATGCTGGAGCTGGACGATCTCGGCGAGGAGGAGACCCGGCTGCGGCTGCTGAGCGTCCTGTCGACGTACGCGACGTTCTACTGGCGCGCCCAGGAGGTCGCCGTCGACGCCGATGACGAGCTGATCGACCGGGCGATTGGTCTCGCGCACAACCAGTTGACACTGCCGCAGCTGGATCGCCGTCTGGCGCTGCACACCAGCTACTCTTTGATCATCACGAATCTGGCGTGGGCCGGCGTGGCGCTCAACAGCTCCGACCCGTACAACCGCGGGGTGCCAGGGGCGGCGGCGCGGATCATCCAGCCGCTGGTGCACCTGCTCGGGATGCTGAGCCAGGCCGCCTACGAGCAGCCGACGACGATGCTGGAGGACTTCGGGCAGACACTGGTCGAGCTGGACGGCGCCGACATCGTCCGGGAGCTGACGGAGCTACGGGACGCGGCCGTGATGCTGCGGGAACGGCTCATCGCCACGCCGGGCGGGTGAACCCGGGCCCTTCCCGGGTTTGGGAGGATCCCAGGGAGAAAACCAGCCCTGATGCCTGCGGCGGCTCACAGCCCCGGCGGCGCGCGACGTGCGCGCAGGCGACACGCCGGTGGCCTGCCGGCAGCCGACCACGGTCGGCAGCCCCGCCCGGCCGCTAGGGTGACGGGCACCGGCCGGGTCACCGGTTGGGATGATCGACAGCAGATCGGTTGCGTTTCCGTCACCCGGCGCGGCCCCGGACCGGCTTCACTCCCCGGTTCGGGGCCGCGCCGGTTGTCGTGGGGTGCCGGCCGCGCTCGCGCCAGCGGCGGTGTGAAGGCGGCGGCGCCCCGCTCAGCGGGGCACCACCGTCCGGAGGCGGCGCCGAAGCGCAGCTGCTCCCATCGGCCGGCCCGCTGGAAGATGTGCGTCTCCCGGGATGGCCGCGGCCACCTTACCGGCTCGGCCCCGGGGACGGGGAAGGGGCCCCGGCTTCGGCCGGGGCCCCTTCGTGCTGCCCGAGGGCGCGGGGTGCGTCAGGCGCGGCGCCCGCCGCCCTTGGTGATCGGCTTCTGGCCGCCGATGGGCTTGTTGTTGCCGGTGTTGGCGACCGGGCCGCGGCCCTTGGCCTCGGGCGAGGACGCGGTCGGGCCACGGCCAGCCGGGTTGCCGGCGCCGTGCCAGATCGGCATCCCGTCGCCGTGACGCTTCGTCTTGTCCCAGGTGACCTTGCCGCCGACGCCGGTCTGGGAGCCCTTGCGGTGGTCGGGAAGGTTGATCTTGGGGTGGGTGGCCATCGGGGCCTCCATGCTGGTCGGGGTCCGCCCGCTCCATCATCGCCTGCGGCCCCGCGCGCGGTGTCCAGCGGCACCCGGCCGCCGTCGCTACGGTGCGGGCATGAGCGAATTCGAGGAACTGCTGCTCGCCGCGCTGTCCGACCCGGCCGAGGCCGGCGCCCCGGTCCCGCAGGTGGTGGTGGTTCCGGCGTGGATGGACCTGGCGGCCATGGAGTGGATCCTGCGGAACCTGCGCCGGCGCGGGGCGGTCGACCTGTCGGCCAGCGGGCTGCTGGTGATGCCGGCCGTGGTGGGGAGGCCCCCGCTGCTGCGGCGGTTGGCGCGCGCGGCAACCCGGCGGTGCAGGAGGTCCTGGAGGTGGTGGTGGCCGGCCTGGAGCAGCAGCCGCAGGCGGGCCTTCGCGGGACTGTCCGTCGTCGGGCGGCCGGGTCCCCGGCGTCCCCACGCCCCCGGCTGAGCGGGGCGGAACTTCCGGACACTTCGAGCGGGTACGGAACTCACGGCACACCCCCGGCTGAGCGGGGCTTGTGCGGGGTCGGAACCCGTGGGGAACCCTCCGATGGGCACACCCCCGGCGAAGCGGGGAACCCGGTGCTTCCAGTGTGGATCTCCACGGGCGCCGGCGCCAGGCGAGGGACCGGGTGCCGGCACCACCTCATGATCAAGTAGGTTCCGGGATCCCCCACGGATTGCTCACGAGGGGTAGGGCACCGCCGCCGCGCCGCGCGGCGGAAAGCGGATCGGGCGGGGGTGCGGGGCGCGGGGCGTGGCGCGCACCCCCGCTGAGCTGGGGTGATGCACCGAGTAGTGACAGCGTGGGGCGTGGCGCCCCATGATGGTGACCATCAGCTTTGCTCATCACGAGACGGACGGGACGGGGACGCGATGAACGCGACGCACCACACCACCACCGCGCAGCACCACCACGGGGGCGGCGCCCCCACCACCACCCCGGCGGGTGGGCGCGGTGCGGTGCGGGGCGGGCGCCCCGGGGTGCGGGCGGCGGCGGTGGCGCTGGTGCCGCTGGCGACGCAGGCGTTCGAAGCGCACGTGGGGCGCGAGTGGCGGTTGGTCACGTTGGTGCCCGTGGTCGTGATCGTCGTGTGGTGGGCGGCGGCGAACTGGTGGGCGGCGCGTCAGCACCGGATGGTGTGCGTGGTGCGGGGGCTGCGTCAGGCTCCGCCCGTGGTGGTGCCCCCGATGCCGACTGAGCCGCCGACCGTGGGTATGCCCGTGGTGCGTCGTGGGGCGCAGCGGCGGCGGGGGGCGCGGGTGGTGGTGCGATCGCTGGCGCCCGTGGCGCCGGTGCAGCTGCCGTTGTTCGTTGAGCCGGTGTTCGCCGAGTAGTGACCTACCCCCGCCCCTTCGATAGCGTTTGCTCATCACCAACCGATTGGAGTCCTGAAATGCCGAAGCCCACCATGACCGCCGCCGAGCGGGACGCGTTCGAGCTGGTGCAGGAGCGCGTGGACGAGATGCTGTGCGACGGTCTCGCGGAGAACGTGCTGGCGGTGCGCGCCCTGGCGCTGCCCGCGTCGCAGAAGCTGGCGATCCTGGCGAACGTGCGGGGGCTGCGGGACATCCCCGCGCTGGCGGAGTTCGGTTCGCTGGCGGCCGTGAGCGAGAGCGCGGAGCAGGAGCGGGCGTCGGCGGGGTTCCACGCGGCGCAGGCCGCGGAACAGCGCGCGCTCGTCGAGCAGTGGACCGAGCGCGCGGAGGACGCGGAGAAGCGGGCGGAGCGCGCGGGCAAGCAGTCGGTGAAGTGCACGACGACGCGGGGCGCGAACGCTGCGCTCACGCGGCGGGACATCGCCCGGGGCGAGGCGGCGGCGGCGCGGGAGAGCGCCGAGGACGCGCGGCGGTCGGCCGCGTGGCACGCCCGTGAGGCGGTGCGCGTGGGGGCGGTCGCCGACCGCCTGGGGGAGATCGCGCGGGTTAAGCGGTCGGAGCTGGCGGGGTCGGAGCGGGCGGCGCAGCGCGGCGGGGAGCGGGAGCGGGCGGCCGTGCTGGCGGGGATGGCCACGGGGACGGCGCCCGTGGGCGCGGGGCGGCCGGTGGGGCGTCCGGCGGAGCGGGAGCGCGCCGGCAGTGAGCGGCGGTCGGCGGCGGGGGCGTTGAAGCGGGCGCACGAGCGGGCGGCGGCCGAGCTGTACGCGGACGCGGAGCGGTTCGACCGGTGGGCGCGCGGCGCGGACACGGACGCGATGCGGGCGGTGAACGAGCGGCGGGCGCGCAACGCGCAGGAGGCGGCCGAGCTTCACGAGCTGGCGTCGCTGGGGGAGGAGGTGGGGGAGTCGGTGCCGGAGCTGACCGACGCGCAGACCGCGCGGCTGGCGCCGGTGGCGAACACCCCGGAGTGGTTCGCGCCCGTGGTGACCCGTGCGCGGGTGACTCCGGCGATGATGCCGAAGCGGCGGGCGCTGGCGGTGGTCGGTGCTGCGCCCGTGGACATGGCGCGGCCCGCGTGGGTGACGGCCGCCATGGTGGAGCTCGCGGCCGAGCTGGGGGGCGCGTCGACGGCCGCCGAGTGGCGCGTGGTGGCTGACATGCTGGCGCTCGCGGCGTAGTGCGCCGCTGGCGGGGCGTGGCGCCCCGCTGTGCGCCCCCGTGGGGGCGTGGTGGGCGCCTGGGGCGTGCTGCGCCCCGTGGGGCCGACACGGGGCCGTGTGCGGCTCCGGGGTGGCGGGTAGGGCGCAGCCCCTGCCGAGCGGGGTAGTGACCTACCCGCCGCCGATCGATAGCTTTTACTCATCAGGAAGCGCGGCGCACCGGGCGCCGCGCGGAACATGACAGCGATTCAGGAGCACCGATGGCCCGCTACACCCGCACCGCCCGCACCGCCCCCGAGCCGCTCGCCCCGAGCGTGGGCGCCGGACGCTACGCGCTGAACGGCCGCGCGTACCGCATCGACCGCCCCACCGAGGGCCGGTGGGCCGGGTACGTCTTCGCCGCCGACATCACGGACGGCGACACGTTCGAGGCGCCGAAGCTGGGACGCGACGGGACCGCCGTCACGCTGGCGCTGCTGGAAGCGCTGGGGGAGGCGGGGATCGCGGCCGCCGCCGCCACGTGGGCGGCGAAGAACCCCAGCGCCGAGGAGAAGCCGCTGCCCGAGATCCCGGACGGCCGCTACGCGCTGAACGAGCGGCTGTTCAAGGTCACCAACGGCAAGAAGCCCGGGATGGTGTTCGTCGACGAGATGACGAGCGCGCGCGGCGGCCGCAAGACCAAGCTGCCGCTGACGGCCGCGCGGATCGTGCTGGAGGACATCGCGGCGGCCGGCATCAGGGAATGCTCGGTGGCGTTCGGCAAGCTGTGCGGCGTGTGCGGGGCGTGCGGGCGGGTGCTGACCGACCCCGTGTCGATCAAGCGGGGCATCGGCCCGATCTGCGCGGAGAACCTGGGCATCGACTTCGACGACGACGCCGACGAGGACCAGGACGACGCCGACGAGGACGACCTGGACGAGGACCAGGACGAGCTGGACGACGAGGACGACGAGCTGGAGTACGCGCTCGTCTCCGACTACGAGGACGGCGGCGCGCTGGACGCCGACGCCGCGTGGGACAAGCTGCTCGCCGAGTTCGGCGTCGCCACCGGCGGAACCGACCTGCCCGACGACGACGCGGACGCGGACGACGTGCTCGGCGACGAGGAAGAACCGGAGCCGCTGCCCGTCGACGGCCCGTCGAACGCGCTGGTGCTGCGCCCGCGCGGTGACGTCGAGCTGTGGTGGGGGCTGCGCGCCGCCGCCTCCGCCGACACCGCCGCGGACGCGGCCACGGACGGGGACGGGGCGCAGCAGGACGAAGCCCCCGCCCCCGGCGCCGACAGCGCGGACGACATGGCCGACGCCACGCGGGCCGAGCTCATCGCGGAGATCAAGCGGCTGCGCGCCACGGTCGCCGAGCTGAGCGCGGCCAAGCCCTCCCCGGCCCCCAAGTCCAAGGCCGCTCCGGCGCCGCGCACCGCCGCGCCCAAGCCGGCCCCGGCGGCGACGGTCGTCCTGGGGGAGAACGCGACGGTCGGCGACTACGTCGCCCACCGCGTGGCCAAGCTGGGCATGAACACCAGCACGAACCGCAACACCCGGGAGATCGAGCGCCGACACCGCGTGAACGTCGCCGAGCACGCGGACCACATCCCCATGCGGGAGATGACGGCCGACCGCGTGGCCGCGATCGTGCTGGCGATGCGGGCGAAGCGCCCCACGATCGCCATGGCCACGCACAAGGCCCAGACCGTGCAGCTCGTCGCGGTCTGCGGTCTCGCCGGGGCGGACATCGCCGGGTGGCGCAAGCTGGTCGACGCCGCCGAGTAGGACGCCGACCACGGGGCGCGGGCAGTGACCCGCCCGCGCCCCACCGATAGCCTTTACTCATCACCAGGGGGCGCGGCGAACGGCGCTGCGCCCCACCACGGACGGAGCAACGATGACCCCCCGCACCACCCCGGCCCCGCTCACCACCCCCCGCGCGTTCGTCCTCCAGCCCCCCGCCGGCAGCACCGCCAAGCTGCTGCGCGCCCCCGCCGAGTGGACGTTCGAGCCCAACGACGTGAACTGGATCAGCATCACCCACCACGACTTCTCCGGCCGCCCCGCGCTGTGGACGCTCCACACCGACGTCGCCACCACCGCCACCCTGGTGACCGTCAACGCCGAGCTGCACGCCGCCGAATGCCTCGAAGCCGACCCGTTCCTGCGCGGCGCCGCCCGGGTGGACGCCGTCAGCGTCGAGCACGCCGTGCACGCCGCGTGGGGCACCGACCGGGGCATGGAGTTCGCCACCCCCGACAGCCCCGACCCCGGGGACGAGCCCCACGCCTACGTCCGCTACGTCCTGCTCCACCGCTGCGCCGCCGCCGTCCTGCCCGTGCTCCACACCACCGACCCCGGCCACCACGGGCGCGGCACCACCCGCACATGGCACCACGACGTCATCGCCCGCTGAGCCGTCCCGCCCCGCATGGTGCGGGACGCAGCACCCGCCCCACCCGGGCCCGTGCTGCGCCCCGCGCCACGCGCGACGGGCCACCGCCCGCCCGACGCCCGAACACCACCGACACGAACGGAGCAACGAGCATGCCCACCATCACCGTCGTAGCGCGCCACGCGGACGCCGTCCCCGAGGACGCCGTCGTCACGTACCGCCCCCTGGTCTACGCCGAGATCCTCCACATCGAGGACTGCGCGCACCTCGCCGCCGCCGGCACCGCCGACCTGGTCGCCAAGCTCGACACCGACACCGCCGACATGCTGCTCGGCGACCCGCACAAGGACCGCACCGTCGGCGCCGAGAAGTTCGGCCACCACACGTGCATGGCCGCCGTCGCGTGGGGCCCGGCCGCGCTCGCCACGTTCAGCCAGGCCCCGCTGACCGACAGCTGAGCCGTCCCGCCCCGCATGGTGCGGGACGCAGCACCCACCCCACCCGGGCCCGTGCTGCGCCCCGCGCCACGCGCGGCGGGCCACCGCCCGCCCGACGCCCGAGCACCACCGACACGAACGGAGCAACCACCGATGATCCGCAGCCGCATCAAGGGCATCGTCTTCACGGCCGCCGCCGCCGCGCTGGCCGTCGCCGCCTTCACCACCCCCGCCGGCACCGCCCCCGCCGCCGCTGCGCCCCGTACCGAAGCGGTCGCGTTCGGCCCCACCGGGGCCCCCACGTTCGACGTGCTCACCACGGGGCGCACCACGCCGAACACCCCCCACCACACCAAGAAGCCCAGCAAGCCGAAGAAGCCGACCACCGCCCGCGGCGCGTCCCGCGTCGGCAAGCCCCACCCCCACAAGGGCGGGACCCGCAAGCCCAAGACCACCGGCTGACCGGGCCGCGCCCCGCGCCGGGTAGGGCCGAGCCCCTGCCCGGCGGGCAGTGACCTACCCGCACCCCATCGATAGCTTTTACTCATCACCAACCGGCGCAGCGAACACCGCCGCGCCCCACCACCAAGGAGCACCCGCCATGGACACCACTCCCACCGTCGCCGACCTCCTCGACCTCCTCGGCATGCCCGCCGAAGCCGACCAGGCCCGCACCGACGCCCCCTACGACCAGGCCGCCGACGAGATCGCCAACCGACTGCAGACCACCATGCGCCAGCTCGCCCGCGAGATCGCCCACCACAGCGTCAGCCCCGAGATCGTCACCGACCACCACCGCGCCCGCCACATCGCCGACCGCGCCATCAAGACCCTCACCGCCGTCCTCACCGACCACACCGCCGAGATGATCGCCCGCTACACCGGCGCCCCCACCATCACCGTCGCCCCCGCCACCGTCAGCCTCACCAAGCCGACCACCCCCCGCGTCTCCCTCCGCAAGCGCACCCACTGACCCGCTGCGCCCCACGCCGGCCGGGCCCCCACCCCCGGCCGGGCCCCCACCCCCGGCCGGCCAAAACCGGCCCCGACCACGCACCGAGTTGACCCTTTTTCACGGGCCCCCGACCACCCTCCCACCTGCAAAGATTCAGGCATCAGGGCTGGTTTTCTCGGTTGGTGGAACGGCTTCCCCGCGTGGGCGCGGGGCGGCGCGACGGCTGTCGTGTTGACCCCCCGCCCGCGCGGCGGCCCCGCACGGGCCCGTGAAACGCCCTGTGCCGCTCGATCAGAGCCCGCGCGCCCCATCCGGCGCGCGGGTTGTGACCGGACCGACAACGGGTGCTGCAGAAGGTTTCTGCCGCATGCTCAGCGGGCCGCGGCCCGCACCAACCACGAGGACAGGAGACGGAATGGACGAGCAGGAGCGCGAGCGCGGCCGGCAGCGGGCGCGAGACCTGGCGGTGGAGCGCCAGCGCATCCTCGGCTTCGCCGCGCTGTGGGCGCGCGAGGCCGAGCGGCTGTCGCTCAAGGCCGATCTGCACCGCCGCGCCGCCGACCGCTGCCTGAGCGAGGACAAGGACGCGCAGCACCGGGCCGTCGCCGACGACCTGGACGAGCGTGCCACCGACAAGATGTTCTGGGCGCAGGAGGCCGAGCAGCACGCGGCCGGCCTCGCCCAGGAGGTCCTGGAGCTGACCGACCGGCTCGGCATCGTGCCCGTGCCGGCGGCGTCCGGCAGCGGGAAGCGTCCCGCGGCGGCGCGCTCGGCGCGGCAGCACGAGCCCCGGGGCGAGCGGACGGGGACGGGCACCCGGGTGCCGACCACCGCGGCGAGCGGGTCCCCCGTGTACGCGCGCGCGGGCTCGGCCGCCCATCACCGCGCGGTGGCCATGGTCGGAAGCGTGCTCGCCCCGTAGGACCGACGTCCTGGGCGCGGGCAGTGACCTGCCAGCACCCACCCGATAGCGTTTACTCATCATCAGTCGGGGCGCCCGCCAGGGCGCCCCGGGTCAGATCACCTGGAGACACCATGGCCGGCATTCCCGACTCGTACACGAGCCCCGGCGGCGCGCTGCGTCTGCCGACGCTCACCATCCCGCTGCCCGAGGGCTGCGCGGCCGAGCCCGTCCAGCGCTACGAGACCGGCCTCAAGATGGCCAACACGCTGCTCGACGAGATCCTCGGCGCGACCGACACGGGCTACCGCGACGACCTCGACGACGTCCTGGACGTGCTCTTCGAGACCTCCGGCCACGACGGCTACATGCACGCGGCGGCGATCGCGTACACGCTCGACTCCGAGCTGGACGCCAACGACCCGGCGTTCCTGCCGTACGCCACCGTCGCGGTCGGCCACATGATCGCCCACATCCGCCACGCCCAGGCGCAGCCCGAGCTGACGGCGGAGGACGTCGCCGCGGCGCAGGGCCCGCGCCGCTGGCGCATCGCCGGCCACGCGGCGGGCGGCGCCGACGTCGCCGCCGAGCTGGCCGACGAGGTGCGCGCGCTCGGCGAGCGCATCGCGAAGCTGGCGGCCGGCCACAAGAACGCCGGCGGCTTCGAGGACGCGCAGCGGATCTCGGCCGAGGCGATGTCGGAGCTGACGGCGATCCTCCGGCGCGCGGCCCGCGCCGAACTGGAGACCATCACCGCGGTCTGATCCGGCCCCGGCGCAGGCAGGATTCCCCGGGCGCGGGTAGTGACCTACCCGCGCCCATCCGGTAGGTTTTACTCATCACCAAGCACCGGAGGGAATCCATGGAGCTGAACGTCAACCCCGACGTGAAGCAGCAGTACGCGCCCGGATGGGCCCTGACCCTGACCATCAGTCCGGCCGACGACTCGGCCTACCTGACCTGGTCGCCGAGCGGCTACGCGGAATCCGAGACCTTCGAGATCCGCCTGGGCCGCGACCCCCTGGACGCCGGGACCATCGCTCGGCTGCGCAGCGCCTTCGAGGACTTCCCCGCCCTCGCCACCATCCGTGGCGCCCGGTGGGAGTACGCCCACGACCAGGGGTGCCACCGGTGGGCGGACGGCCCGTGGCACGGCGCCGTCGCCGACCTCGAAGCCCGGCTGTGGGGCGCGCTCGAAGCGCGGTCCTGACACCGGCACCACATCCGCACCACACCCCGGGGCGCCCCGTACAGGGCGCCCCGCACCATCCCCAGCGATCGGAGACCCGATGTCCGTCCTCACCGCCGGCCTGCACGAGCTGCCGGCCGACACCGACCTGCGCGCCCTGGCCCTCCAGCTCGACGGCGGCGCCGTCGAGCTGGCGCGGCGGGCCGCGGTGCTGGCCGCCCCCGTGCTGGGAGCGCCGAGCCCGTTCGCGATCGGCGCGGGGGCGGCCGCCGAAGTGTCCGTGCTGGCGCGGCGGGCGGTGCGCGCGGCGCACCCCGGGGCGCAGCTGCCGCAGACCTGGTCGCAGGTGTCGTCCTGGCTGCGCCGGATCCTGGAGGACGAGCAGGACGCGCAGAAGGAGATCATCACGCTCTGCGCGGATCCGCTGGCCGGGCGCGCCGCGGGGGAGAGGGAGGGCGTCGCGCACGCCGACGAGCTGTGGCAGCGGGTCACGGGCTGGTCGTCGGTCCCGGCGTTCGTGGAGATGCCCCCGCGCGCCCTGGCGTGCGGGCACACGGCGCCGGCCGCCGCGTGGGCCGAGCAGGTTCGGTGGCTGGCCGCACACCTGCGCGACGACGCGTAGGACCGACACCCCGGGCGGCGGCAGTGAACTGCCGCCGCCCAATCGATAGTGTTTGCTCATCATCAGCGGCGCGCAGCGGGCGCGCCGACAGCGAACGGAGACGCCATCGTGGCGGTGCATTACCACGGCAGCCTGCTGCCCGACCGGACGGACATGGCCGGTCTCGACGCCGAGCGTCACGCCTTCGAGACGGAGCGCTTGAAGTCCTACGAGACCGTGTGGCGCGAGAACCTGCCCGACCGGATCACGAGCCGGTTCCCGGGGATGCCGGCGGCCGCCGTCGAGACCCTCAAGGTGAACCTGTTCCGGAGCTGGATGGCCACGGCCGGCAACATCCACGTCTACAGCGACACGCCCCCCTGGGTGCCTCTCGCCCTGATCGGCACCCCGTGGAGTGCGTGGCTGGCGCTGCCGGGCGGCTCGGCCCCCGACCGGTGCGAGCGCGTCTTCCTCGCCGCGGCGGAGTTCCTGGGCGAGGAGGAGGGGAAGCGCTACGACGAGGACGGCGCCGTGTCGGCCTGGGTGATCCGTCACCAGGAGCGCGCCGTCATGGAGTGGATCCTCTACCACGGTGCCCGGCGCAATGCGGTCGGGCGCCGCGAGTGGGCTCTGGTCTTCGACAAGGCCGAGGAGAGGTTCCTGGAGCTCGTGGACTACCCCGCGGACCAGTACTTCGAGGACCAGGATCTGGTCTGGGACCTGTAGGACCGAGCCCCTGCGGCGGCGGCAGTGACCTGCCGCCGCCCATTCGATAGCTTTTGCTCATCACGAGCGGCGCGCAGCGGGCGCGCCGCCCATCACGGCAGATCGGAGTACCGCATGAGCGAGCAGTTCGAGAGCCTGCGCGTGCCGCGCCCCTTCGCACTGGCCCTCATCCACCGGATCGGCTTCGTGCGCGACGTCGAGGAGCTGGCCGGCGTCCCCTCGCAGGACGCCTTCGCCCGCCGGATGCGCCAGGCGGTCGGCTACACCTACCGGCACGCCGACAGCGGCCTGTACGGCTGGGTGTCGGACACCGGGATTCTGACCGGCCCGGCGTACGCGAGCGCCGGGGAGGCCCGCGGCGCGCTGGCCGTCTCGGACCCGGACGGCGTCTGGTTCCACTCCGCCGTCCTGTGCCCGCCCGCGCGGTGCTCGCGCTGCGCGCGGGCGATGGGGCGCCGTCTGGTGGGGCTGTCGGTGCGCGAGGCGCCCGGGTGCACCCACCCGCGCCCGCGTCCCGTGCACTCCGAGGCGACGGGATGGCACGGCCGCTACGCCGCGGTCTCCGCGCTGGAGCGCATGAACCTCGCCTACTTCTCGGTGACCGGAACGCGTCAGCGCGCGATCTGGCTGCCCCGGGCCGACGTGCCCGCAACCCCGTGACGACGACCAGGAGGAAGAGCATGACGACCGAGACCAACGACACCGTCCCGCCGTGGACGCTCGCGCCGCCGCCGGCCGCCGACGCCGCGGTGCTGGTGTTCATCGCGAACCCCGGGCGCAGCACCGGCAAGGTGCGGGGGCTGTGGCTGATGAAGCGGGCCGACGCCCAGCGGGTCTGCGACGACCCGCGCACGGCCGCGCGCGGGCACATGCTGTGCTGGTCGAGCCCCGAGCGGCAGGGCGCGGAGGGCGAGGACTGGACGCTCGTGCGGGACAAGGGCCTGTACGACGACGTTCTCGACGCGCTCAAGGTCACGCCGCTGCGGCGGCGCCGGCACAGCCGGTAGGACCGAGGCCCTGGCGGGCGGTAGTGACCTACCGCCCGCCATTCGATAGCGTTTACTCATCACTAGAAACGAGAGATCGGAGTCCGGCATGACCGGCGAGACCATCGCCCAGCTCACCGCGCGCCTCAGCGGGCGCCCCGACACCGGCCACAGGAGCAGGACCAGGCGCGACGGCGACGGCCGGTGGATCGGCCCCGCCGCCACGTTCATGGAGCGCGCCGCCCAGGAGACCGCCCACGAGGGGGGCGCCCGGGACTACATCCTCGGCACGCTGGCCCGGGACTTCACCCTCCTGCACGCCATGCGCGAATGGACCATGCAGACGGCACTCGAAGAAGCGCCGCCCGGCGTCCCGGCCCACATCGCCGACCTCGCCGTGCACTCGCCGTTCACCACCGCCGACGACGCGTGGGCCTCCTACACCATGCTGTCGCTGCTGGACGGCGCCGACCTCGGCGACGACTTCGACCCCGAGGACGAGACGGTGCAGCAGTGGCTGTCGGACGCCGCCGACCAGGCCTACAACCTGTACATCCTGGCACACGGCCGGCAGCTGGCGATCTCGTCGGTCGAGGGCTGGGAGGCGGTCTCGTTCCTGGCGAGCGCCCGCTCCGACATCGACGTCGCGGACCACCTGCGGTGAGCGGGCGCGGCACTCCGATGACGGAACAGATCATCGCGCTCGCCGCGCGGGCCGGCCTCAACCCGCACCGCCAGGAGCCCTACGCCGGCTCCTACCTGGTCGGCCTCGACGCCAAGTCCGGTCCCGACTCGTGGTGCGGCAGCATCACGGTCGGCGCGAAGTCCGGCCGCATCCTGCGCGCCCAGCTCGTGAACCCGGGCAAGGGCCTCGTGCGCGACTACAAGGGCGCCGTCGCGATCCGCAGCGCCCTCAAGGCGTACATCGAGCTGCAGAAGACCGGCGAGTTCTAGGCCGCGTCGTCCTCCCGGCGCCGCGCGGCGTCCGGCTCGCTGTCCTCGGGCAGCGGCCGGCCGCCGCGGCGCCAGGCCTCCAGCCGGATCGGCAGCGGCGGCCGGGTCCCGGCGCCGTCCGCGTTCCACAGCTCGATGAACGCCCGCCAGTCCCGCTCGGCGCCGAAGGGGCGCAGCGGGCGGCCGGTCTTGTACTTCTTCCCGAACCGGTGGTTGGCCCAGGTCGTCACGAACAGGTGGTAGACCTCGCCGCCGGACAGCGGATCGACCAGGGAGCGCCGTACGGGCAGCCACTTCTTGAGGAGGTAGCGGATCTCGTCGGTCGCGTAGACGGTCTCCGTCAGCAGGCCGGCGGAGGTGCGGCCCTGAGGCCGGCGCACCAGGGCGTGGCTGCGCCAGCCCGGCTCGAAGTCGGTGGTGCGCAGTTCGCAGAGCTCTCCGGGACGGGCGCCCCACTGGCGGGACATCGTGGCGAACAGGGCCCGGCGCACCTCCACCGGCGTGGCGTCCCGGTGCCGGGCCTGCGCCCACAGAGCATGCAGGACATCGCGCGCTTCGTCGTCGGTGACGATCGGGCGCGGGTAGCGGTCCGGGTGCCAGACCGGGACCGAGCCGGGGGTTGACCCCTCCTCAGGGGGCGTCGATCCGCCGGAGGCCGGATCCGGTTCAGGCATCGGGGCTGGTTTTCTCGTGGTCACGGGAGCGGGTGTCTCCGGCTTCGTCGGGGTGCTCGTCCACCTATGTTGACCCTTCGCGCCGTCTCGGCGCAGCAGCGGGGGTGATCTGCCCCCGCGGCACGCGGGCGGCCGTGGGGCCGAGCCACGTGGGGTGCGGACCGATGACGGGCGCTGTCGCGGCGCTTCGGGCCCTTCGGGGGCGGGGCGGCGTGCTGTGCGGCGGCAGGGCCGAGGCCCTGCGGGGGCGTAGTGACCTACCCGCCGCCGCCCGATAGCTTTTACTCATCACGAACGAGCGGGCCGCAGGGCCCCGGAGCGAAGAGGAGCGCGGCATGAGTCACGCCGAACGGACGGGCGCCGAGCGCGCCGCCCTGGCCGACCTGATCCTGCGCAGTACGGAGCCGTTCGCGCCGGCGGTGCTGCGGTTCAACTTCCTACGGCACCACTGCGCGGTCTGCTCGGAGCTGGCCTTCGAGTGCGCCGAGCTGGTCATCGGCGACGACGGCCTCTACGGGGCGCCGGCAGCGTGACGCGGCGCGGCGGGAGGTGATGGACGCCCTGCCGTCGAGCAGTGCGCCATCACCTCCCCCTCCGATAGCTTTTACTCATCACCAACCGAACGAAAGTGAGGACACCGTGTCCGACACCATCACCGTCCCCGCGCCCGAGGGCATCCACCCCGAGCGCGAGAAGTTCCTGAGCGGGCTGATCACGGTTCCCGAGCGCACCGAGACCCGCGTGATGAACGGCAGCGCCACCAGCTTCCACCTGCTGGCCGCGATCGAGGCGAAGGGCTGCACCACCACCGCGAAGTACGTGCCGACCGAGAAGCAGGCGCAGGCGCTGGACTACTGGTCGATCTGCTCGCCGTGCGCGGTGTGGGTGCTGCGCTCCGGCAGCGAGGCCGCGGCGCGGCTCAAGTCGGGGGCGTCGCGGATCCAGCACGAGGTGACGGCCGCCGACGCGGTGCTGCTCGCCCAGGGGCTGCGGATGTTCGCCGACGACGACGTGGTCACCCACCGCGTGACGCACAAGACCGCCACGATCCTCGGCGCGGCGACGCACCCGCGCACCGGGGACCGCGTCTACACGCTGCGGTGGGACGGCAAGGAGACCACGGACCAGGTCGAGCCGCGACTGCTGGAGTTCGACGCCCCCACGACCCTCGCCCGGCGTGAAGCGGCCGGCATCGACGCGGACGCGGTGCCCGGCGGTGAGCAGGACGAGGAGCCGCAGGACGCGCCGGCCGGCGGGGCGGCAGAGACCGAAGCGACCGAAGCGACCGAGGTTGCGGACTGCTCCGACGAGGTGACGCAGGAGCCGCAGGCGGGCACCGAGCTGGAGCTGTACCGCGGCGGCTCGGACGAGGACGCCGAGGACATGGACGGTTTCGACGCCGAGCCTCCGGTGCTGCCGCTGGAGGCGGAGATCTGGCAGAACGTCGACAAGGAGTCGGGCCGCGAGAAGTGGCTGGTGACCACCGAGGACGGGTTCGGCTACGAGGTCGAGGGGATCCACCCCGGGCGCGAGTCCGAGTTCTGGACCGTCAAGTGGCTGCCGAAGAGCCCGGCCTCGGCGAGTGCGAGCGACGCGCCGAAGTCGAGGACCCGCGAGGACGTGGCGGCGTGGATGCGCCAGGACTCCATGCAGCGGCGCGAGGGCCGCGAGGCGTGGGAGCGCCACCCGGCGCTCACCGGCCACCTCCCCTTCGACACGGAGACCCAGGTCACCGAGCTGGAGCAGGACTACTGGCGGGTGACGCGCTTCGGCCAGGAGTTCCGGGTCATGAAGTTCGGATGGGGGCACGAGGTGCGCGCCGCGCACGAGTCGCCGGACGGCCGGACCCCGGAGCAGCGCGGCATGCGGTTCGAGCAGGCCATACACGACGCGATGGGCGCCGCGCTGGACAACGTCGTGACGACGAAGATGACCGTCGTCGGTCGCGTGGGCGAGTTCGGGCAGTGCGACGGGTGCTCCCTGAGCGGGGCGACGAAGCCGCTGGCGCTCGTGGAGATCGTCGCGGCGGACCCGGTGGCGCTGTGCGTCGGGCACGTGATCGGGTACAACCTGTTCCCGCAGGAGGTCACGGCCGGCCTGGACGACAAGGGCGAGATCCGCAAGGCGGTCTGGAAGTGGGCGGAGTCGCTGGGATCGCACCCGATGCCCGGGGCGTCCGTGCAGAGCGGCGCGCCGAAGGCGGACGCGCAGGACGGGCCGGAGCTGACCCGGGAGGAGGCCGAGAAGCTGTGGACCAAGGGCACGCGGGTGCGCAGCACGAAGGACGGGCGCACGGGTGAGTTCCTGCGGCTGAGCAGCGGCACCATGGCGACGGTGAACACCGCGCTCAAGGGACAGGTGCGGTGGGAGGACACGAAGTCGCTGTCGTACCCGTTCCTGTCGAGCCTGGAGCGGATCGACGCCGAGGGGAACGTCGTCGGCGACGGCGGGGCGCTGGCCGCGCAGGACGACGGCGCGGACGGCGCGGACGGCGCGGACGGCGCGGGTGCCGACGCGCAGCAGAAGGACGAGGCCCAGGACCAGGAGCAGCAGCAGGAGGAGTCGCTGCCGGCGCCGGAGATCGACCTGGACACGGCGACGGAGGAGGAGCTGCGGGCGGAGGTGGCGCGGCTGCGGGAGGTGGTGGCCGGCCTGCGGGTGGCGGCGGCGGGGACGCCGAAGAAGCGCGCGTCGTCGGGTGGATCGCGGGCGCGGTCGACGCGGACGGTCGAGCCGCTTGAGCTGCCCAAGAACCTGGGCGCGGACGCGACGGTCGGCGACTGGGTGGCGTGGCGGGTGGAGAAGCTGGGGATGTCCACGCACCACAACAAGAACACCCGCGAGGTGTGGCGCCGTCACGACAAGAACGTGTCGGAGTTCTCGGACGGCATCGTGATGAAGGAGCTGGACGCGAAGAAGATGGCGCAGGTCGTGCGGCAGATGATCGAGAAGCGGCCGACCATCGCGCTCGCAACGCACCTGGCGCAGACCATCCTGCTGGTGAAGGTGGCCGGCCTGGCGGGGGCGGACATCGACGGGTGGCGTCAGCTCGTCGGCTGACGGCGGCGGAAGGTGGGGGGTAGTGACCTACCCCCCACCTTCCGATAGCTTTTACTCATCGCCGGGTGAACGTGGCGCCCACCGGGGCCCGTTCACCAGGGATGGATGACAGATGCTCAGCATCATGGTTCGATAGTATTTACTCAACTCTGGCAGGCTGTCTTTGGCGGTCTGCGGAAAGGGGGGCGCGCCATGCCGGCCGCAGTCCTCGCCACCTGCGACATCGAGACCGTCCAGAACGTCCCCCGGGGTCCGCGCTCCTACCGCGCGGTGTGCACCGCGCACGGCATCGTCGGCGCCCTGCGCTCGCACTCCGAGCGCGCCGGCCTCGACGCGAGGGAGCACATGCGCCTGGAGCACTCCAGCGCGCCGCGCGCGGTCGACCGCGGGCGCCTGTCGCTCGCCAACGCGCTGGAGAACGCCTACCCCACCCCGGCGCCGGACTGGGTCGTCACCCTCGCCTGGGAGGAGCACGAGGAGCGCACCGTCCCCGCCGAGCAGCGCCGCAGCCCGATCGACCCGTTCGGCGACGTCACCAAGATCCTGATGAACGGCCGGTGGTACCACCCGGCCTGGTACGAGATGTCCCACAACGCGCGCCGGCACGCCGCGACCGCGTTCTCGACCTGGGCGAGCCCCCGGGACAAGGAGCGCGAGATCCAGTGGTTCGCGGCCTGCTACCGCACCGACCCGCGCACCGCCCGGCGCCTGGCCCGCACGGTGTTCCTGCGCCAGCGGCGGCGCACCGCCGCCCACGAGCGGCGCGACCTGATCGGCCGCCTGACCCGCTGGCACAAGGGTTGCATGAAGGACGGCCGCTGCCTGTGCCACCACCTCCCCGCCCTGCCCGACCAGCCCTGAGGAGCCCGCGATGGCCGCCCGCTTACTGGAACGCACGGACCTGCCGAAGTCCCCCGTGTCGGGACGCCACGTCAGCACGTGGGCCGTGGCCTGCGACCGCTGCCCCGCGCTGCTGCTGGACTCCGACACGGGCACCGCGGTGCACCACCTGACCAAGCCGAGCGCGGAGGCCGGCGCGCGGGCGGCCGGATGGCACGTCTCGACCGTGCGCCAGGACACCCCCGCCGCCGTCCGGGCCCGGGGGAACCTGCCGGCGTACGTACTGCGCACGATCACCCTGTGCCCGTCCTGCTGCGGGCCGGCCGGCCTCGCGCCGCACCCGGCCGGGCTGTCGGCGCTGCTGCCGAGTCCGAGCCCGTACCCGGCTCCGTAGGGCGTCGCACGGCGGGGCAGTGACCTACCCGCGCCCATTCGATAGCGTTTACTCATCACCAACCGGGGCGCCCGCACGGGGCGCCCCGGGAACCGAGGAGAACAGCACCGTGATTGTCGACATCCTGCGCCTCACCGAGTGCCCGGCCAAGGAGCCGTGCGCCGAGGACGCGATCAACGTCTACATCCTGGCCGACCCCGGCAAGGAGCCGGACATCTGGGACACCAAGCTCGTGAGCTGCTGCCGGCAGCGCGCACAGGCCTACGCCGAGGGCCACGCCGTGGCGCACTTCAAGGAGAAGGCCGAGCTGCCGCCGATGCCGACCGGGGACCAGCTGGCCGAGGTCGACCGCGCGCTCGCGTACATGCGCCGCCCCGGCGGCCAGGCCGCCCTCCAGCACGACACGCAGCGGTGGGCCGCGGCCTACTGCGCGCTGAACCTCCCCCCGCAGGACGTCCTGGGGCGACCGCTCGGGACCGCGGACCGGTACCACTCCTGGAGGTGGCACCTCAACTCGGCGGCCTACGACCTGCTGCAGGCCTACTCCTGGCGCCAGAAGGAAGTCCGGGAACGGCAGGTGGCCCCGGACAGCGAGCCGTCTGCACGCACTCGATAGCTGTCAACACTGGCCGGGGCGCCCGTACACGGCGCCCCGGCGGACAAAGGAGAACACCACCGTGATTGTCGACATCCTCCGCCTCACCGAGTGCCCGGCCAAGGAGCCGTGCGCCGAGGACGCGATCAACGTCTACTACCTGGCGACCCCCGGCCGGGCGCCGGTCCCGACCGACAACCTGGCCGTCAGCTGCTGCCCCGAGCGCGCCCAGGTCTACGTGGCGCGCTTCACCGCCGCCGCGCACCTCAAGGAGAAGGCCGAGCTGCCGGCGCTTCCCACCGCCGAGCAGATGGCCCCGATCGACCGGGCGCTCGCCGCCCTGCACCGGCACACCGGGGCCGGCATGGCCCTGCGGCCCGAGGAACGCGTCCTGGCGGCGGCGTACTGCGCGCTCACGCTGCCCAAGAAGACGCCCCTCGACCAGGTACTCGGGACCGCCGAGCGCTACGAGGCGTGGATGCGCTACCGCGAACGGACGGACTACGAGCTGCTGCTCATCTACGGGCACCGCAAGGCCGGCCAGGCCCAGGCCGCGGCCCGCGCCGCCCGGACGGGAGAAGCCCGGTGAGCGAGGCGACGATCGTGGTGTCGGTACAGGACCAGGGCGAGCCGGGTGTCCCGCTCTGGGTGGTGTGCTGCTCGGAGTGCGGAGAGGTCGGCCAGGACGGAGACGACGAACGGGCCGCGCGGGACCGCGACCTGCACGCCGAGCGCCACCGCTTCCGCGGCCGGTTCACGGCGACCGAGTCCATGCCGGAGGAGTTCGAGGACCGTCCCCGGTTCCCGGCCGCCCCGTTCTGGGTGGAGACGACCGCCGGCACCCGGGTGCGCATGGCGGCGGTGAACCTGTTGACGGTCGCGCCCGACGACATGGTCTACACGCCGTCGATCCTGAGCTGGGACAACCCGCTGACGACGGTGAAGTACTTCGGGGTGGCCCTGGTGTTCGCGCCCCGCCGTCTCAAGCAGCTGGCGTTCTGGCGCGACATGGCCGGCAATCCGAGGGTCGGCTACACCATGGGGCCGGAGCCGGGGCGCACCGACGATCTGGTGGAGGACGCGTTCGAGGGCCGGTGGGAGACCGTGCTCGTGGAGGCTCCGGGGCCGGCGGTGGTGGAGATCCGCGAGCGCCCCGACGTGATGTCCCCGGTGTTCGTGCACTGCACGGCGTGCGGGCCCGTCGAGAAAGGGCCCCGTGATCGGGTGCGCGGCTTCGGGCGCGTGTTCTGGGAGCGGGTGCGCCGTGAGCACGCCGAAGGGCACCCGGACGCGGTGATGCCGGAGTTCGCGGGCTGGTAGGGCGCGCGTCACCTCGGGAGGCAGTGACCTACCCATGCCCATTCAATAGTGTTTACTCATCACCAAACGGGGCGGCCGGACGGCCGCCCCGTTTCCCGCACCCGAGGAGGAACCGCCATGGCGGACAAGATCGACAAGGACGAGCCCGTCACCGTCTCGCTGCGCTTCCCCAGTGCGACCGCGGCGCTGCTGTGGCTGGAGGGGCAGCGGATCGTCAACCGCGAGGACTTCGGCGGCAAGGACCTGTTCCTGGCCGACGCCCTCGACATCCGGCGCGGCGCCGCGCCGGGGTCCTTCGTGCTGGACACCCTGACCGGCCGCGGCGGCTTCGACCAGTCGCTGCGGACCCTGACCGGCCTGTGACCCCCGGCCGGCCGTGGCCGGCCACGACAACCGAGGAGAGACCGACATGAACATCGACTTCGTGTACCGCAACACCGGCGGCATGTTCGAGGTGCACGCCCAGGGCTGCCGCGACGCCGTGCGCGTCGCCCGCTACTACGACCAGCAGACGCCCTTCACCGCCGAGATCGAGGACCTGATCGCCGCCGCCGAGTGGATGTACGGCGAGACGTCGGAGGACAACAACGTGAAGTACTCGATCGGCTGGTGGCAGGAGGTGCGCGAGGGCGGCCTGCTCGGCGCCGAGTACAAGCCGTGCATGAAGGAGCTGCCGCTGGCCAGCGCCGAGCGCATCGCGCAGGGCCGCGTGCCGCAGCCGTACCTCAAGGACGTCGGGTGAGCGCTCCCGAGATCCCGTGGCAGGACGAACCGGTCGTCGCGGCGCTGCTCACGCCCGCGGCGCCCGGCCGCCCGGTCGTCCTGGACTCCGTGGCGCTGCTCGGCGAGGCGCCGGCCGTGGCCGGCGACGACGCGGGGCGCCTGGAGTACCTGGTGCTGCTCGGCGGCGGGGCGGCGCGCGACGTCGCCCCGCACGGGTGGGGCACGGCGACGGCCGAAGGGGTGCCGGAGGTCCACATTCTCGCGGGGCCGTGGGAGTACCGCGCCCCCGAGGACGGCACCCTCGGGGTCGCGACGCTCGCGGGCGCCGAGTGCGGCCGGATGGTCGAGCACAAGAGCGAACCGGCATGGCAGGTGCGCCCGCGCGGGCCGTGGCGGGCGACGACCTGCCGGGCGTGCGTGCGCGCGGTGGCCGCGCGCCGGAACTGACCGACAGGAGGAACAGGAACGTGGAGGACGAGATGCGCACCGCCGAGGACGAGCAGGACGAGATGACGCAGGAGGAGCGCGCGCAGGCGCTGCGGATGCTCGCGGCGGCGCGGCGTCTGCGGGCCGGCCTGGGGAGCGGCGGCGCGGCTCCCGCGTAGGGGGCGGTGGGCGGCGGGTAGTGACCTACCGCCGCCCACTCGATAGTGTTTACTCATCACCAAGCGGCGCGTCCACCGGGCGCGACGCCCGACCACCAGGAGGAGCACATGGTCTCGACCGAGATCGCACACGGGATGCTGGCCAAGTACCTCGGCATCCCCGTCCACGCCCTGCACGAGGTGACGGTCGCCGACGACCCGTCCGCGCCGAGCCCGCAGTTCGTTCAGGCCGGCATCGTCTTCGAGCACGCCCGCGACGGCGCCGGCACCGGCGAGTTCGGGATCGTCACCGCCAACGGCGTCGTCCTCGTGCCCGGCCTGGAGAGCCGCGAGCAGGCCGAGACGGTCCTGCGGGTGTGGCCGCGCGGCCCCGAGAGCCGCAAGACCGTCCACGGGCCGGCCGACTGCTGGGTCTGCTGCGAGAACGCGATCTACCTCGCCGAGAACGACCTGTCCGTCTTCACCGAGAACCCGGGCAGGTCGACGTTCACGGCGCACCAGCTGGAGAAGTGGCCGGCCTCGCAGGCGGCCGGCATGGACCAGCTGGCCCACTACAACCGGGCCCTGGCCGAGTCCCTGGCCGGCGAGCGCGCCGCTCTGGCCCGCAGCCACGACGAGGTGGCGGGCATCCTCGAACAGCGCGACTGAGCCAGCACCGTAGGCCCGGGGCGAAGTGCTCGCCCCGGGCCCGTCGAACACGAGAAGGAGGACACGATGTCGGAGATGGTGAAGAGGCCGGCGCGCAAGCCCGCGCGGAAGATGTCCGCGACCGAGCGCGCGGCACGGGACGTGCTCAACGCGATGGTGCGCGAGGGCGAGATCGACCGGTGGCACGCCAACCGGGTCCTCAAGTTCGCGCTGCCGTTCGTACCGGGGGTGCTGGCCAGGGCGCGGCTGTCCGGGTGGGACCCGGACGACCTGCACGCGTACTTCCAGGAGAAGCTGGCCGACGCCGTCGCGCGGCGCGACGCCGCCGACAACGACGTGAGGAGGCACATGGCACGCGGCCGGGTCGCGGCAGTGCGCATCTACATCGCGATGTGGGCCGGCCTGCGAGTCGACTACGCCCGCTTCGTCGAGGCCCTGCGCGAGGCCGGCGGGGGCCCGGTGCCGCTGAACCGGGCGCAGCTTCCGGCCGAGCCGACCTACAGCTGAGGATCGAGAGGAGAGCGGCGATGACGTACGGGCATCCGTTCATGGGCAACGCGGTGGCGCAGAACAAGGCGCACCGGGCCGACGAGGTGTGGAAGGACATGGGGTCGGGGGTGCACCGGCGCGCGGACGGGGTGGAGATCCGGCGCAACGCGTCGGGGCGGCCGTGGAAGTGGCTGGCGTACACCGCGGACGGCGCGGTGTGGCGCGGAGAGCGGTTCGTTGTCGGCGGCCACTCGCTGACGCTGGCGAAGTACGACGTGTACCGGGAGGAGCGGGTGACGGAGCGCCGGCAGAAGGAGGGCGGCGCGGCCGGGTAGGGGGTGGCTCACCTGCGGGCGGGCAGTGACCTGCCCGCATCCAATCGATAGTGTTTACTCATCACCAAATGCGGGGCGTCCGGGACGGGGCGCCCCGCCCGACCACGAGGAGGCCAGCGTGCTGTTCGAGCCCGTGACCACCGAGAACCACACCAACTACGTCATGCCGAAGGCCGGCGGCGGCTACGAGATCCGCCTGACCGAGCGCGGCGAGGTCCTGGTCACGACGGTGCCCGGCGGCCGGTTCGTGTCCATGGGCGCGCTGTGGCGTGCGACGCCCGTCTCCTACGACCCGGTCGACGAGGGCTGGTTCCACGAGGTGTACGCGGCGTTCGGCGACGACCCGCGCGAGTACTACACCGGCCGGGCCTGGCGCGGAAGCACCGCCGAGCGGATCTCGCGGATGGCCTACGACGACACCTTCGGCTTCGAGCTGCGGGCCAAGCTGTTCCCCGTCGCCGAGATCGACCCGTGCTCGTGCCGCTTCTACCACGGCGAGAACGCGTGCCGCGGCTGCGGGACGCAGCTCGGCGAGCACGGCAGGACCGAGGCCGCCGCGGCCGTCGAGACGGCCGTCTACGGTCCGTACTCGCTGGCCGGCCGCCGGGACTGACCCCGTGCCGCCTGCGTGGCCGGCCGGCCTGGCGCTGGCCGGCCGCGCAGGAGCCACGGGCCACCGGGCCCGCCTCCCGCACGACCCTTCCCGACCCCGTACCGACGAACGGAGACACCGTCATGCCCTCACCCGACATCGCGACCGCCCAGGACCACACCCGGCGCGTCATCCCCGGCCCGAGCGGCTGGCAGATCGCCTTCCCCGACCAGGACCGCGCGCTCACCTGGCCGTGCAACAACCGGCCCGGCCAGTGGGTCGGCAACGGCGCCGTCTTCCGGGTCGGCGAGCTGGAGGACAAGCCGGTGAACGGACGCCGCTGGCACGTCGTGCACGCGGTGATTCCCGGCCGGCCGGGCACGACGGCCAAGGAGCACGAAGTCGGCTTCCTCGTGGAGGGCGGCGACCTCGAGGCGATGGTCGCCGAGCAGGTCTACGACGACCCGTTCGGCTACGAGCTGCGCGTCTCGATGCTGCCGGTGGCCGACATCGACCCGTGCCGCTGCCTCTTCTCCAGCGGCCGTTGCAACGGCTGCGGTGCCCGCGCGAGCGCGGAGGGCTGGTTCGGCGACACCGAGGCGGCCGGCCAGGTGCGCCGAGACCTGTACGGGGAGTACTCGGACGGCACGATCCCGCAGCCGCGTACGGCGCGGAGCTGACCAGCAAAACGGCGCCCGGCCTGCTGCCGGGCGCCGGCACACCATCAGGAGAGGACGATTCGGATGTGGACTGAGGACGGCCGGGGTGTCAGCCGGGCCGGAGTGCTGCGGGTGATCGAGACCGCGGACGGCCGGTTCGTGATCACGGACCCGGGCGAGGGCCAGCCGCTGGTGGCGGACGTCAGCGACCAGCTCCAGGAGGTGCACTACGCGCTCGGCGCGCTGTTCAGCGCCGGCACCGCCTACTACCGCGAGGACCGGGGCGCCGACGTGCAGGGCATGTTCGTGACCTTCGGCGACGGCGCCGTGCGGTTCGTGTCGGAGATCCCGGCGGGGTACCTGCGCGAGGTCGTGGAGGAGATGGCCTGCGACGACCCGTTCGGGTTCGAGCTGCGCGCCTCGGTCCGGCGGGTGGCGGTGCTGGAGGACTGCTGGTGCGTCTACCAGCAGCAGGCTGGGTTCCGGCGCCGGATGGCGTGCGTGGGCTGTGAGGACGTCCTGAACGGCTTCGGGCTGTCCGTCGCGGCCGATGCCGTGTGGCGCAGCGTGTACGGGGCGGCGTCGTTGCCGTACGGGGCGGTTCCGCGTGAGGTCACGGCGGTGCGCGAGGTCGCCGAGAAGGGGCGCGTTCTGATGGCCTCGTGGCAGCGTGAGCGGTGCGCCGTGGCGCAGGAGGCGCGGGAGGACGGCGACGGGGTGCCCGATCTGGGCGGGGCTCGGCGGCCGTTCGAGATGCAGGCGTTCGCGCTGGTGTCGGAGCTGGCCGGGCTCGGCATCCGGGGCTGAGCGGCGGTCGGGGGGTAGGTGGCGGGTCACCTGCGGTGGCAGTGACCTACCCCCCGCCATTCGATAGCGTTTACTCATCACCAAGCACACGGAAGCGAGGATGCGATGAGCACCTTCAAGCGCGTACAGGCCGGGCAGTACCGGCGCGAGGACGGCACCGAGATCCGCAAGGAGACCGGGCTGGCCAAGCAGTGGGCGGCGTACGGCCCCACGGGGGAGCCGATCCGCCGCGAGGACCGCTCCCCGGTGGGCGGCGACACCCTCAAGGAGGCGAAGGACGACCTCGCCGCACACGAGGCCGACCAGGCGCCGGCCGCCGCCGGGCCCGTCGCCCCGGTGGAGGAGCAGACCGACGATGTCCTGCGGGACGCGGCGGCCGACATCCTGGCCGAGCAGCTGGAGGAGATCCGCCGGATCCGCGAGGCGTGGCAGGTCGCGGGCGGCCTCAACGGCTGCCGGGTGCACGTTGAGCGCGAGGTGAAGTACTGGCCGCCGCAGATCGGCGCGGGGCCGCGGATGATCGTGCAGCGCGGCACCGTCACCGAGGTCGGAGCGGCCTGCGTGCGGGTGGAGTGGGCGGAGGCGGCCGGTGTCGCCGAGGAGGTGCCCATCGAGGACGTGCGGCTCGTGCGGCACGAGGACCTGGCGCGGGAGCGGCGGGCGTTCGGCTGGGCGGTCGGGGACCTGGTGCGGCGCGGCCCGCTCGCGGACGACCAGGCGCCGGGCGTCGTCGTGGAGGGCCGCAAGGCGAACAACGTGAACTCGCGGTCGGTGCGGGTGCACTGGCTGGAGGGCACCTGCGTGGGCCGCTCCAGCTGGACCGAGTCCATGGGGATCCGGCACGCCAACAACTACGGCGGCGACTGGACGATGATGGGCGGCCGTCTGGTGCAGCACCCGAGCCCGGAGGAAGGCTCGCGCCGCGAGGAGAAGTACGCGGTGCTGCGCGACCAGTGGGCCGGCCACCAGGGCGCACCGGACGCGGACCTGGCGCGGCAGGTCGAAGCCGACACGAAGGCCGGCGACCCGCAGTTCGTCGTACAGGCGACCCCGGAGGTGCGCAAGAACGAGACCATCGCGGCCTACGGGGTGAACCTGTGGAAGCTGACCACGGCCGAGGGCTTCGCCTACCACCTGCGGTGGCGCTCGCCGGGGCAGGTGCCGACCGCCCCGGAGCCGTGGAGCGCGGTGCTGGCGAAGCCGGTCACCCCGGTCGGCACGGACCTGCACCTGGTCGGGCTGCTGGCCACGGTGCGCGCGGACTCCGAGAACCGCGCGCAGCGGGCCCACAAGGTCGCGGCCGAACGGCGAAGGGCCGAGCGCAACGCGCAGATGGAAGCGGACGCGAACACGCCGGTGCCGACCGGCGGTGACCCGGATCCGCTGGTGGGCCGCGTGCGGATCACCGCGGACGGCCCGGACTTCGGCGGCCGGGCGCCGGTCGAGCTCGGGACGGTGGGGCACCTGATCGCCCGGCACGCCCACCACGGTCTTCTCGGGGTGAGCGAAGGGACGTTCGCGGTGTACATGGCCCGGCACCAGGAGTACCTGGCCGAGTTGGTCGACGCACTGCCGCTGGACGAGCTGACGCCCACCGCGGTGGCCGCGGCGGTCGGGACGCTGGTCGTCGAGCACAAGGTGTCGAAGAAGGCCGCGGTTCAGGCGCCGCTGCTGCTGGCGAGGATCAGCGCCCGGGTGACCGGCCAGGGGCTGTACGAGACCGACCCGGTGAACGGCTTCCGGGCGCTGCTCGGGTTCTGACCCGGGGTTCAGGTAGAGACGGATGCGGGGTCGGCCGCCCCTGGGGACGGGGCGGCCGGCCCCCGGCGACGAGCGGAAGAGGGGTGGCCGCGGTGGGGCGGCGCAGTGCGTGGCGGGACGAGTTCCGGCAGATCCACACCGGGATCGAAGAGGTGTTGAACCGGCAGAACGAGATCGCGTCGGAGACGGGGGTGAGGCTCGACGACCTGCTGGCGCGGCAGGACGACCTGGAGCGCCAGCAGCTGGAGGACCGGGAGCGGTTCAGTGCCGCGCTGGAACGCGGCGAGGAGGCGGGCAGTCTTCGCGAGGACGTGAACGCGGGGGGCGGTTCACCGTGGCGCCGCCGCGCGCAGCAGCACCACGAGGACGGAGCCGAGCCCAGGCGGGGCGACGGCGGCGCGCGCCGGGAGGCGAAGGAGAAGGTGGTGAAGCTGCTCAAGCATCCGGCGGCCCTGGGGGCACTGGGCATGCTGGTTCTGGTGTCGGTGGTGGCGGGGGCGGCCGGTGTCGTACCGCCACCGCCCGTACGGCCGGGGCTTCCGGCGGGGTGGCCGTCGCCGCCGGCGTACCAGGTACCGGCGTGGCCGCAGCCCGTCCCGCCGGCCACGGTGCCGGTACCCACCGCGGTGGTGCCCCTCGGCGGCATGCCGGTTCCGCAGCCGACCGTGACGGTCACCCGCACCGCGCAGGGACGTCCCGCGCCGACCGTCACGGTGCTCGTCACGCCCCCGGCGCCCGTACCGGACGGCGCCGCGCCGCGCGGTCCGGGCGGCACGTACCGCGACTGCGCGGAGGTGCGGGCCGCCGGGAAGGCGCCGCTGCACCGGGGAGAGCCCGGGTTCAACCCGAAGCTCGACTGGGACCACGACGGGGTCGAGTGCACGCCGTCGTGGTCGGCGTCGGGCCGCAAGTAGCCGATTCACAAGGAGAGTCAAGCCATGGGCATGAGGATGACCAAGTACCTGCCGCAGTTCCCCGACCTGGTGGCGGCGCGCCGCCTGGAGGGCGTCGAACCGGAGCCGTCGCTGTTCGGCGAGATCGTGTACCGGGGCAGCTGCGACCTGTGCGATACGCCGGTGGAGGACGGCGACGTGTCGGCGGCGGTGTTCGAGGGCCCGTCGCAGGGCGAGATGTGGGAGCGCATCCGGGGCGCGGCGCGCTCGCGGGGGTGGCACGCGTCGTTCGTGAAGGTCCGCGACCACGACGGGCGGTGGGTCGGCCCGGTGGGGTGGGCGGTGCGCCCGGGGACGGAGGCCGGCACCCTGGTGTGCCCCGACTGCGCCGTGGTCGCGCGGGTCGCCCCGCACCCGGCCGGCCTGTCCGCGGCCCTGCCGAGCTGAGGAAGAATCCGATCATGACGGAGAAGCGCAAGCACAAGATGTACCCGGAGCTGGCGACCGGACTGGTCGAGCCCGGTGACGACACGATGATGTGCACGGTGTGCGGCCGACAGGCCCTGATGTACTCCCTCGACACCGAGCAGCACCAGTGGTTCAGCTGCCCCGAGCACACGGGCGCGGTCCTGCTGCGCCTGATCCGTACGGGGTTCGGGGTGGATCCGCGCTGAGCCGCTGCCGCTCGTGCCGGGCCGCCTCCCCACCGTGGGAGGCGGCCCGGCGGCGTCTTGACGGGCGAACACGGGGACCGTTCGGCGTGGTCGGCGCGGCCTCGGCATCAGGCCGGGACCGGGGCGCGTCCGTTCCGAACGGGAGCGGTGGAACAGGCAGAACCCTTGGAAGGGGTTGATCAGCATGGGTGACGTGGACGAGGCCGGCGGCCTGCGGTACGTGGTGGCCGACCTGTACGTGACGGACGGTACGGGGGGCTGGGAGTTCGTGAGCACCGGACTGCACACGCTGACGCCGGGCCGTACGCCGGAGGAGGACATCCCGGCGATGGAGGCCGCGCGGCGCACCGGCCGGCCTGAGGACGGGGTGCTGCTGCGGGTGCGGAACGTGGAGGAGGTCGAGGGGCGGGAAGCCGGGCGCCGGTTGGTGGCGCGGCGGGAAACGTGGCGTGCTGGCGGGTGACCGTTGGGGCACCGAATCGTGGCGGCCTGCCATGGTGTCGGATCCGCCGCGGGCGGGGTCCGGAGGAGCCCGTGGCGGGGCTTCCGCGCGCCGAAGGCTCCCGCTCGCGGCGGGAGGGCAGTTTCCTCCCCGGGTGGCAGGGGCGCAGCGCAGCGGGCGCGGCACTGCCGGGCCAGGCTTGCCTGGCGCTCGCGGAGGGGGTATCACGCGTGCACGTTTTTGAATATATGGATTATGGCCCTGACCTGGGGTTTTGCTGACGCAAGGGTGCGCTTGCGCACCGCTAGTGGTGCGGAAGCGCACCCTTAGCCGCCCGGGTGCGGGGCGGCGGCCAGCGGGCAGGGTGCGGGTCACCTTGGGCAGGCAGTGACCCCACCACGCCCAATCGATAGCTTTTACTCATCACGAAGCGCCGCACACGGGTGGGGCGCGCAACCGGAGAGGCCGGCCATGACCGAGCAGCAGGACATCGACCAGAAGAAGATCGAGCGCATGAAGCGCAGGATCAAGAAGATCCTCGACCGCGCGAACCACACCGGCCAGTCGAAGGAGGAGGCCGAAGCCGCAGCCGCGCTCGCCCACGAGCTGATGGCGCAGTACCAGATCGAGGAAGCCGACCTGAGGGACGCGGCCGGCGAGCAGCAGCCGGAGGACATCGTGCAGCACACCGTGCTGATCCCGAACCCCGGCAACACCGGACGGCAGCGGCGCGCCGCCTTCGAACAGATCGCCATGGCCTACGGCGGCGTGACGGTCGCCTGGCGCGAGCCCGACGACAACGGCAGCACCGCGCACTACACGATCGTGGCGTTCATGCCAGCCTCCACCGCCGAGTTCCTCGAACTCATGTGGCCGGCCATGGTTCTCCAGGCCGAGGGGATGCTGGCGCAGGACGCCAAGGGGGAACGGGAGTACCTCAGCGGCGCGTGGCGGACCCAGAAGGAGATCAACCGGGAGATGGCGCGCTTCCGCCGGGACTGGTGGGTCGGATGGGGGCAGCGCACCGCGGCGAAGATCCGCAGCGTCCGCGCCAAGGCCTTCGACGAGGCGCGCGGTACCGGCTCCGGCGAACTGGTGCTGCTGTCGGACCACGAGCGCAGCAAGGCCGCACGGGACAAGCGGTTCACCAAGCTGAGGACCGCCAAGGGCCCGAAGATCCAGTCCGGTGCCGGGCTGAACGCCGGCCTCGTGGCCGGGATGCGGACCCTGATAGGCCAGACCGAGCTTGCCGACCAGGGCGCGATGTCGGGTCTCGGAGGCTGATGAGCGGGCCGGCGGTGGGGGCGCGGGGCGGTGGCGCCCCCCCCCCGGCGCCCCGGCGCGGCGCGCCCGGGGGGGGCGGGCCGCCGGATACCCCCCCCGCGGGGCCGCGCGTCCCCGCGGGC
>NZ_JBHJWG010000008.1:0-94936 GCF_042266305.1 Kitasatospora sp. NPDC056076 | reverse complement strand
CCCTTTTCTGGCCCTCCCGTTGGTGGCGTCGGGGGGGTTTTGGGGGGTTTTGGGTGTGGTTGGGGGGGGGGGGGGGGGGGGGGGGTGGGGGCCGCCCCCCCCCCCGCGGCGCCCTGACGCGGCTCGCCCTGGTGGGGCGGGCCGCCGATTCCCGCGCCTGCGGGACCGCGCTTCCCTGCGGACGGCGCCGGTGGGAACGGGGAGCACCTCGTCGAAGGCGCCTTCTGGATCCGGAGGACGATTCCCGCGCCTGCGGGACTGCGGTAGCACGTCGGGAGCCCCGTACGCGCCGAGCCAAGGCCGATCTCCGCGCCTGCGGTTTCGACTTCTCCACTGCCGTCACCGGCTCGCTGGACGGATTCCCGCGCCTGCGGGACGGATGATGCCACGGACGTCTGCGGCGAACTGCTGTGGGGCGGATCACCGCGCCTGCGGTATGGATAGCCGGTAGTCGGACTGGCGAGGCAGCACTGCCGACCGATCCCGCGACTGCGGGCCGGATCCGCAACGGGCGGCGATCGACGTCTTCAACCAGGACGGATCCCCGCGCCTGCGGGGCGGACGACTTGGTCCTGGACAGCCACCTCGCCGCCGGGGACAGATCCCGCGACTGCAGGACGGTCAGTGGCGGCACGCCCACATCGCGGAGGAGGGAGGCAGATTCCCGCGCCTGCGGGACGGATCCAGGGCGATGGCGTTGCGGTCCTCGGCCTGAGGCAGATTCCCGCGCCTGCGGGCCGGATGCCAGGTGGCCAGGGGTGATCTCTGGCCGGAAGGCCATTCTGCATCAGGCGGCGTGGGAAGGGATGGGCGTTGCGTCTTCCGGATCCCACTGGGTGGGCGTCAGGTAGTGACGCCCCTTCGCCACGCTGATAGGTTTTACTCAACACTAGATGACTGGAATGGGGAGGGCGGTGGCGGTGAGCAGCAACAGGACGAAGCGGTTGATGCTGACGGTGCTCGTCGAGCGGACGTACAGCGCGCGCACGGGGATCGTGGTGGAGGCGCCGGCCGAGCTGGAGACCGACGACAAGGAGGCCCTGCGGCTGTGGCTGGCCGAGTCGGGTCATACGCGTCGGCTCGTGTTCGAGGAGCCGAGCGGTGAGGTGGCGTCGTTCGCCGTGGTCGTGGAGGACGCGCAGGGGGCCGGGGTGCCGGCGCCCGGCACACGGCTGCCGCTGCGGCACCCGGCCTTCGACCTGCGCTCGAAGAGCCACTGGTGGGACGGCGACGCCTGGCGGGGCACCGGGGTGACGGAGCGGGAGGTGGCCGACTTCCTGACGTACTGCGGGGACGGCGCGCGGCTGCTGCTGCGGGCGCTGTCCTGCAACCAGATGCGGGTGATGGACCAGGAGATGGTCAACGGATTCCTCGGGGACGCCGGCGCCGTCGAGCTGCCCGAGGTCTTCGGGGACTTCGAGGCCGCGTGCGCGCTGGTGCGCCAGGCGATGCCGTTCTACGTCTGGCAGCGGCCGGACGGCGGCGTCGTGGTGGCGATGCGCCCGCTGGTGGCCGGCCTCTTCCGCAGGGCGATCGCCCTGCGCGACGCGCGGGAGGTGCAGCGGCGCCGCGAGGCGGCACGGTAGGGCCCGCGGCGGTCGCGGACGGCACGGTGTCGGCGCGGCTGCGCGGATGGGGGAAGGGCGGGGCGGTAGACCGCGGGGATCGCCGCGGGGCGTCCCGTCCTTCCCGGCAGCGAGGTGACCACGAGTGATGGAGGAGGAGCCCGTGATGGGTGAGCAGGTGGACGGCATCGAGGACGAGGTGCAGCTGTTCGTGGAGATCGAGATGGTCGAGACGGTGGTCTCCAAGACAAAGGCCTCGGTGACGGTCCCGAAGTCGGTGCTGGACCGTGGCCGGGAGGCGCTGCGGGTGTGGCTGGACGATGAAGGCCGTTCGGAATGGGTCGACCTGCGTGGCAACGCGGGTGAGTCGTCGGGCGACGACGGCGACGAGATCACGCTGGTGTCGGTGATGTCGGCCGGGCGCCCGGCGGCCGGGGTGACGCTGCCGTCCGGGCATCCGCAGTGGGAGAGCAACGACGCCCTGGATGAGCTCATCATCCACCGCGGAAGCTACTGGCACGTCGGGGGCCAGGTGGGGGCGTACGACGACGCGGTGGAGCTGTGGGAGGGGGCGTCGGCGGGGGCGCGGGCGTTCCTGGAGGTGCTGATGCGGCACAGCCGGGGCGTCGTGCTGGACATGTACGACCTCGAGGAGCACGCCCCGGCGTTCTTCCCGGGCGCCGAGTGCGGCGACACGGTGTCCGACAACGACCTGGAGCTGTCGGTGGCGTCGGTGGCGGCCGAGGTGCGCGCTCTCGCGCGGGCGCAGGGGCGCTCGGCACCGTTCGCGCAGTGGACCTGGCGGGAGGAGGACCCGGCTCCGGAGGTGGACCGGTACGCGATGCACGAGCACACGGTGACGGTCTTCGAGAACGCGCTCAAGCGGGCGCGGGAGCAGCAGCCGAAGGTGCAGGAAGGCCAGAGCGCCAGCTGATTCGGTGCCCGCGCGGGTGGCCCGGGCGCTGAGTGCGGGGCCCCCGCGCGGGTTGGTCTGGGGGGTCTGTGGGGCCCTCCGCCCGTGATCCTCAAGGAGAGGGATGCTAGATTTTACTCATCAGGAGATGTTGATCATGATGTGTTCGGAGGTCATACCCCGATGGCCGGCAGCGCGAAGCGCCACGAGAACGCGGGCGCCGCGGCGCGCCCCGCGCCCTCGACCTGGCGCACGACGGGCGAGATCGCCGAGGAGCACAGCCTCCCTCCGGAGCGCGTGCGCCGTCTGGCGAACCGCGAGGACAGCCCTTTCGGGGAGCCTCGCATGAGGCCGATGGAACCCGGCATGAAGCGCACCGTCCAGGCGTACGACCCGCGCAAGGTCCGCAAGGTGCTGACGGCCGAGAAGCTGCTGCCCGAGCAGCAGCCCGAGCTGGCGCCCAAGAACTGGATGTCGACGAAGGACATCTCCGACAGCTACGGCATCCCGTACCCGACCGTGCGCACCTGGACGAAGGGCGACTCCACCTTCTTCGGGAAGGGCCGGCCGCGGCCCATCAGCCCGGAGTCGAAGCGGATGGTGCTGGCGTTCAACCCGAAGACGGTCCGCGAGAAGCTGATCAACGAGGGCTACATCCGGCACGACGGCACCCTGACCGACGTCATCGGCCGCGGCGTGAGCGTCGGCCAGCGCGTCGGACAGATCGGCGTCTTCGTCCAGGCCGATGGCACCGAGGTGTGGGGGATCGCGAAGATCTCCCAGGTCTTCCACGTCGACGAGAAGACCGTCAGCACGTGGCAGCATATCGGGACGTTCCCGGAACTCCCGAAGCCGCTGCGGTACATCCGCAACATCCACGCGGTGTGGGTGCCGGACGTCATCATCGAGTGGGGCAAGAAGCCGAACCGGTTCGGGATGCCGCGGCTGGACAAGTACGGGCGCGCGCTGCGCCAGTGGGGCGACCCGTCGAACCTCCACGTGACGCCGTCCACGGCCGAGCCCACGGACGCCGAATTCCTGTCGGCGCAGGACATCGCGAAGCGGTACGGGATGGACGAGGAACAGGTGCAGGAGCTGGTCGATGTACGGAAGTTCGGCGAGCCCCGGATTACGCCGGCCTCGGGGATCCTGCGGTTCGACTCCAGGGTGGTGCACGAGTACTTCCAGGAGCGGGAGGATCTGCAGGCCGACGAGGATCTGCCAGGGGCCTGATCCCGCAGGTGTAGGTGGCCGTCCGTCCCGGTGTCGTCCGGGACGGACGGCCACTGTCGTCTGCGGGCGCGGTATCCTGCGGTCCGTCATCGGCCGCGCATGAGCGCGGATCGGCGGTGCCAGCGCTGAGGCTCGCCACGGATGTTGACCTCTGCCCGCAGGCGCGGGATCGCGTGGGGCGCGTTCAGCGGCGCGCGTTGTGGGCGACGGTTCCCGGTTCGCCGGTCTGGTGGTCCGGGAAGCCCACGGACATGGTGATCCGGTACTCGAAGACGTCCTCGCGGTGTCCCGGTACGCGGGCCCAGCTCGTGGCGTGGATATCGGCGTCGGGGGCCTGCCGGCACCACAGGGCCGCCTCTTCGAGCGCGCGCGCCGCTGTCGAGCCGGTGCACACGACCGCGGTGTAGGCGGCGAGGGTCACATCGGCCCCCCGGCGCGGCTCCATGCCGCGGATGGCGTCGGCGGCGTTCGTCAGGTCGCGTGTCAGGTCGTTGACGATCCGCGGCGGCGCGGGCAGCAGCGTCGTGAACTCCTGGGCAGCGGGAAGCCATTCGGCTCCATCGGTCTGCGGCAGCGGCTGATGGTCAGTCACGGATCCCAGTATGAAACCTTGGCGGTCGATCCGGCAGCCCTGTGTCGGAAAATCCGAACCTTGAGACAGCGCCCCCCAAGGGGGTGCGCCCGCCGCGCCGGGACCGGCGCCCCGGTCCCCGCACCGGCGGGGGCGCGCTGCCGGCGCCTCACAGGAGGACGTGACAGAGATCCGATGTCCGCGCCTGCGGACCGGGCTCCGGCCAGATGCTGGTAGAAGTCCTCAGCGATGGTCCGATCCCGCGCGTGCGGGGCTCGTTCGAAGGGCCGGCGGGGCGGCACAGACGCAAGCGGTGATCTCCGCGCGTGCGGGGCGGGTGGAGCTGGGGGCGCCAGGTGCTGTTGCTCTGGGGGCCGATTCCGCGCGTGCGGGGCTGACGTGCAACCCCGGCTCGTCGAGCAGCAGGATGGCGACCCGATTCCGCGCGTGCGGGGCTGGCGCTTCGTCATTCTGCACCATCGTGGCGCCTGAGCAGTGCGCACACGCGCACACCTTGATAGGTTTTACTCATCAACAAGTGAGGGAGTTAAGGGCATGAAGACCACGCACAAGGGCCGCACGATCGAGATCCGAAGCCCGCACAGCCCGCACAACCGCTACGGCGCCCCCGCGTACGGCATCAACGGCGTCTGGAAGACCGAGCCCACCGAATCGCCGCTGCTCGGCCGTCCGGGCCAGAGCACGGCCGAGCTGCTCGACGAGCTCAAGCGCTTCATCGACCAGCTCGACGCCGAGCCCAACGTGCGGCACACCACCTACGTGTGGTGGTACGCGCCCGGCAGGGCGGAGATCTGCCCGCGCTCGAAGAACCGGGTCAGCGCGGAGCACACGAAGGGCGTCGGCGCCCCGTGCACCGACCCGGGGTGCCGGCGCGAGGCGGCCCTGGAGGCACAGCGCCGGGCGCGCCGCACGGGGATCACCGCGGCGTCGCTCGCGTCGGTCCTCACCCGGGCCGGGTACGTGAACGCCGAGAAGCACTGGGACGGCGTGGCGAAGTCCGCCGGGTTCATGGCCTCGGGCGAGGACCGCAACCGGCGGGTGGCGGTGCTGTGGTCGAAGTCGCTCGGCCCGGGGCGGGTGTGCGCCGAGCTAGCCGAGATCGCCGACTTCCTGGCCGGCAAGGGCTACCGGGTCGAGGTAACGCCGGCGGCCGGCGCGCTGTGGGTGTTCCCGAAGGGCTCGGCCGGGGAGCGGCCGGTGTGGCCGGCCGGCCGCGACGGGTGGGCGGCCGAGGAGAAGTGATCTCCGCGCGGTGCGGAGCGGCCCGTGGTCGGCGAGGGCGCTGCCCTACTCGTAGGGGCGATCTCCGCGCGGTGCGGAGCAGCCGTGGCGGGTGCCCGGCCGCCGGTCTTGTGGCCCGGCGGATTCCGCGGCTGCGGAACGGGTGCGGCGTGCTGGTCGGGGCACAGCAGAATGAGCGGCCGATCCCGCACGTGCGGGCCGGTTCTTGAGGTGCGCCACGGTGAACGCGGCGGTGTTCTCGTGATCACGCGCATGCGTGCCGGGCCGTCCGAGAGAGGAGGTCGCCCGTGCACGATCGGGGTGATCCCGCGCCTGCGGGAGAGAGCGTCGCGATCATGTGCCGGTCGTAGATCGCGAAGTGATTCCCGCGCGTGCGGGTCGCAGGACCGCCGGGCGGTCCCGGAGTGGTAGCTGCTGTCGTTTATCTTGCCCCAACCGATAAGGGATTGGCGATGTGAGGCAGTGACATCCCCCACGGCCATTGATAGCGTTTACTCATCACAAGAGGAGTGAGATGGTGAAGTTGAAGCCGGAGGCCGAGCGCCGCCACCGCCAGGCGGAGCAGCTGGTGCGGTTGCGCCGCGACCTGAACTTGGAGGAGCGGTACTTCGTCGCCGAGCACTGGCTGGAGGTCGCGACGCTGGACAACAGCTCGAACGGGGCGTTCTTCACGCCGATGGACCTGGCGGCCGACATGGAGCTGATGGTGTCAGGGGACCGGGTGCTCGACCTGTGCGCGGGGACGGGGCGCCTGTCGCTCGGGTGCCGTGACGAGCACTTCCGGTCCTCGCTGGGCTGGCCGGCGCGCGAGTTCGTCTGCGTGGAGCGCAACGAGGAGTACGTGCGCGTCGGGCGCAAGGTGATGCCCGAGGCCGAGTGGGTCGTGGCGGACGTGTTCTCGCTGGCGAAGCTGGACCTCGGCCAGTTCGACACGGTGATCAGCAACCCCCCGTACGGGAAGACCGCGCGGGTGGGACGTCCGGGGGACCTCAACCTCGCCTACCGCGGGTACCGGTTCGAATACCACGTCCTGGACGTGGCCGCCGACTACGCCCCGCGCGGCGCCTTCCTGATCCCGCAGGCCTCGGCTCCGTTCCGCTGCTCCGGCGTATCGGGGGGCGAGTGGAACGGCGGGGACGAGGAGTACCGGCGGCTCGAAGCGGAAACCGGCATCGTGCTGCGGCGGTCGGTCCAGATCGACACCAGCGGCTACGCCAAGCAGTGGAGCACCAGGGTGCCGCAGGTGGAGGTGGTCGAGGCGCTGTTCCCGGACTGGCGCAGGGTACCGAAGCGTCCCGTCGCGGCGCCTCCGGTGAAGGCGGCTCCGGCCATCGAGGCGCAGCAGCTCGACCTGTTCGGGGGTGCGCGGTGAGTGTCCGGCCCCCGTGGGAGGAAGAAGAGCTGGTTCCCGGTGACCGGGTGCGGATCCTGGACTCGGGGGTGGGGCTTGGCCGGTACGTGGGGATGACGGCGCGCCTGGAGCGCGTGGAGGTCGACGGCTACCTGGTGCTGCTCGACCAGGAGTGCACGCAGGGGATCACGGTGCACCGGGTGCGCGGGCGCGAGTTCCCGGACGGGCGCCGGTACTTCGCTCGGCTGCGGGTCGACCGGGTCGAGACCATCGCGCCGGCCGCGCGTCGTGAGGAGGAGGAGCTGGAGCGCTGGCGGGCGCACTACGCGGCGGGTCCGCTGCCGGGTGGCACGGGGGCGCAGGTCCCGGCGGTCGTCGACTTCGACGCCGAGGACGAGGTCGACCGGTCGAACGTCCTCGACCAGGACGTGTGGTGGATCGACCGGGACGGCGCCCGGCACCGGGTCAGCGGGATGGAGCCGCGGTACTGCCGCAACGTGCTGCGGTTCCTGGAGCGTCAGGCCGACGAGATCGCGGACACCCACGCGTGGAACCTGACCACGATGACGATGCCGGCCGGCCACACCCAGGCGTGGGTGGACGTGGACCGGGCGATGTCGTCCGAGTTCGACCTGCTGGGGCGCGGCTCGTTGGTGTGGCTGCGGGAGCAGCCGTTGTACCGGGCGCTCAAGGAGCGTGCCGAGGAGGACGAGGCTCCGTGGTGGTGAGGCGCCGCCGTGGCGCCTCGGCGGCCGGCCCGCGGACAGGGGCCGGCCGCTTGTCGTATCAGCAGATCACGAGAAGGAGAACAAGGCGATGGGGTACACCGAGTACCGGCAGGCGGAGCTGAACGCGTTCCTGCGCGAGCGGGGGATGGGCCACTGCGGGGGTATCCGGACGGCGGCGGACTGGATCGAGGACGCGCCGAGGATGGCGCGGTGGTGGTGGCAGGAGATCGGCCTGGAGGAGGACGAGACGCACGCCGGGTTCGGGTCGGTGCTGCTCAAGCCGGGCATGATGACGAAGCTCGCTTCGCCGGCGCTGTACGGGGTGGAGGAGTTCGTGGCGTGGGTCGGCGCGGGGGTGACAGCGCTCGCGCAGGCGCTGGACGAGGATCGCCGATACCGGGAGCGGTACGGGCGCCCGGCCGCGCGGATCCCGGTGACGGTGGACTTCGGGACGTCGTACACGAAGGCGGACTACTGGTCGGGGCCGGCCGTGCCGCGGGCGGTGATCCACACGCCGTCGTGGACGCACCCCGAGCACTGGGGTTCGGTGAACGAGAACTTCCGGGTGACGACCGTGCAGTACCTGGACATGCAGGAGCAGGTGCAGTCGGCGTGGACCGAGCTGTGGCGGGCCACCGGCGGCGGGGCGCCGGCCCAGACCGGGACGGCGGCCACGGGGTGAGCCAGGTCCTGATACCGGGCCTGGCGCCGACGCGGCGCCGGGCCTGGTGGGAGCCGTACGGGTCGTTCCCGGCCGGCCTGGAAGCCAGGATCCAGGAGATCCGCGACCTGTACGTGGAGAACCAGGTCCCCTTCGTGATCGGCTTCTCGGGCGGCAAGGACAGCATGCTCGTGGTGCTGCTGACGTGGCTTGCCGTCGCCGGCCTTGCGCCGGAGCAGCGCCACAAGCCGGTGTTCATCTGCTCCACCGACACCGGGGTGGAGAACCCGGTGGTCGTGCGGTGGGTGGACGGCCACCTGGCGGCGATCCGGCAGGCGGCGGTGCGCCAGGAGATGCCCGTCGAGGTGCACCGGCTGCGGCCGGTCACCGAGGACACCTACTGGTTCAGCCTCATCGGCCGCGGCTATGCCGCTCCCCGGGCACTGTTCCGCTGGTGCACGGAGCGCTTGAAGATCCGGCCGAACACCCGGTTCATCCGCGAGGTGGTGTCGCAGCACGGGGAGACGATCCTGCTGCTCGGCACGCGCAAGGCGGAGTCGGCGGCGCGGGCGAAGGTGATGAAGCGCCACGAGAAGGGCCGCACCCGCGAGCGGCTGTCGCCGAACGGGGACCTGCCGAACTCGATGGTCTACACGCCGGTCGAGGACTTCGAGAACGACGACGTGTGGATGGCCTTGATGCAGCTGTCGGAGCTGCCGTGGGGACGGTCGGCGAAGGAGCTGCTGGCCCTGTACCAGGGGGCATCTCCGGATGCCGAGTGCCCGCTGGTGATGGACTCCACCACGCCGTCGTGCGGGTCGAGCCGCTTCGGCTGCTGGACGTGCACGGTGGTCGAGCAGGACCGTTCGATGACGTCGATGATCACCAACGAGCCCGACGAGTATGCCTGGATGCGCCCGCTGCTCGCGCTGCGCAACGACCTCGCCGACATGGGACTCGACCGCGGGCGCCGGGAGTTCACCCGCTGGGACGGACGGCTGACGGTGCACAAGGACCGGCTCGTCCACGGCCTCTACACCCAGGAGGCGCGCGCGGACTGGCTGCGCAAGGTGCTGGAGACGCAGGAGAAGATCCGGCGCCGGGCACCGGCCGAGTACGCCGGGCTGGAGCTGATCAGCACCGACGAGCTGGTGGCGATCCGGCGGCAGTGGGTGACGGGGCACCACGAGATCGAGGACCTGGCGCCGGGCATCTACGAGGAGGCGACGGGCCGGCCGTGGCCCGGCACCGAGACCTTCGACTCGATGCTGCACGTCCAGCGCGTCGACCTGGAGGTGCTGCGCGAGGTCGCGGGCAGCGATCGCGAGTACCGGATGCTGCGGGACCTCCTGGACGTCGAGCAGCGCTTCACCGTGGCCGGGCGCCGGACGCGGCGCGTCGACGAGGTCGAGAAGGTGCTGCACCGGTACGTCTTCGATTCGGAGGACGAGGCGCTGGAGTTCGCCCTCCAGCATGAGCCCGTTGGGCCCGAGGGGCGGCAGATGCCGCTGTTCACGGGCCTGGAGTGAGAACGACGACGGCGCCCGGCACCTCCTGGCTGAACACGGAGGGGCCGGGCGCCGTTGCCGATGACAGTGTTCGACCTTGACAGCGGGATCACGTTAGCGCACCGGAGGGGTCGGCGTGCAACCCGGCGTTCACCGATTCGGCGCAGGGACGCAGGAGTTGGGGCAGCAGCATGGCGTAGCTGGTGGACGCGTGTTCGTTCGTCCAGGCGCGAGTGACACCGGGGTCGAGTCCGGGGAAGCGGTGGACCCGTTCGGCGTGGAGGACATCGAGGGCGATCGTGGCGTCGCCGCCGGCGCAGAGCGCCCAGCGGTCAAGTTCGTGGGCGAGGGCGCCGCTTCGGGGGTAGCGGACGGTGAGGTTGGCGACGGCCATGTGGGCCATGCGGGCGGCGATGGCGGCGCCTTCGGCACGGGTGTAGGAACCCCAGGGAGCGGGCTGGTCGGTCATGGGGCGACGGTAACGGAGCCGTCGCGCTGTGGGGTTGTAGTCGTCACGTGCTGGGTGTCGCAGGGCCCGGGTTGTCGGCACGTGCGGGCATCCGCGCCGGCCGGCCACGCGAGATGCCCGCACGGTGCGGGGAGTTCAGGCATGGCGGAGGGTGTCGGTGTGCCAGCCGTAGGGGGGATTCCCGCGCGGTGCGGGAGCGGCAGCCGGCCGGGCGCGGTCCGGTTCAGGGTAGGACCCCGGCACGCGGGGAGCGGGCCGGCGCGGCGCGCGAGCTGGATGGCTCTGCGTCCGAGTCTGTAGGGGGGATTCCCGCGCGGTGCGGACCCGGTGTCGGGTGGCTGGCCGCGCGGTGCGGCGCCGTGGATGCGGGTTGGTACGCCGGGCGTTGCTCGACGGCAGATGGCCGCTGCTGCGGCCTTGTTGGTACCGGTGGCGGCTTTGGCGAAGAGCCAGGGAGGATGCCGCGCGGTGCGGCCGGCGTCGCGGGCCGCGGGGCCGCCTGCCTGTCGTGCCTGCGATCTCGCACGTACGGGACGGGTGCGGTTGGCCGGAGGAACACCAGGTCGTGCCAGGTCCGATTCCCGCATCTGCGGGACGAGCAGCTGCCAGGGCTCTCCGTGGACGGATACCCGCGCCTGCGGGTTCGAGCATCGGAATCTCCACACCCCTCTTCGGGGGGTAGGTAGATCCCCGCGCCGTGCGGGACAAGATCGATAGGGCGGGTGCCCAGGGAGTAGTAGGTGACCGGATTCCCGCGCGTGCGGGTTCGAGGGAACGGTGGTGTGGCTTGACCGGATCGACCGCGACGGATTCCCGCGCGTGCGGGTTCGAGCCACGAATCAGCTTGTCGAAGGCGGTGGACAGGGCCAGATCCCCGCCATGCGGGTTCGAGAGCTCTACTTCCAGGAGCCGCTGACTTTCAGCGAGCAGATCCCGCGCGTGCGGGTTCGAGGCGGCCGTCGGTTGTGCAGGCGGTGCACCAGAGGGCAGATGCCCGCGCGTGCGGGTTCGAGCCCGGCTACCAGTTGGCGACGTACCCGCAGGCTGACAGATCCCGCGCATGCGGGTTCGAACGCAGAGTCGCCTCGTTGAGGTCGTCGTAGCCGGACAGATCCTCGCACATGCGGGTTCGAATCGGGATGGATCGTCAGTGCGGCCATCGAATGGGACGGATCCCCGCGCGTGCGGGTCAGAGCAGATGCGTGGTCCTGAGGACCGCGTTGATCAGGGAAGATCCCGCACGTGCGGGTTCGGGGAGCAGGGCCAGGACGACGCCTACCTGGCCGTGGGTAGATTTCCGCGCGTGCGGGTTCGAGAGCCCGTCGTCGCTGTCACGAGGGAAGAGCTTGGGCAGATCCCGCGCGTGCGGGTTCGAGTGCGTCTCACCGCGCTTCGCCCGGTCACCACCAGGCTGATCCCCGCGCGTGCGGGTTCGAGCCGGAGGGTGCCGCCGCCATGCGCATGCGCTTGGGCAGATTCCCGCGCGTGCGGGTTCGAGCGGACGACCGAAGTCACGAAAGGCCGCGTCGAGGGCAGATCCCCGCGCGTGCGGGTTCGAGACGTAGGAGCACAAGTGCAGCCTGGCCACGCGCGGCCGATCCCCGCGCGTGCGGGTTCGAGTCGAGCAGCAGTTGGACGCGGGCGCGCTCCGAGGGCCGATCCCCGCGCGTGCGGGTTCGAGGCTTCGCTAGCTGCGGTGTTCGTGGCGCTGGTGGACATTCTGGATGAGTTTCCGGGCTACGTGAACGGGGTCTGTGATTCGCGTCCTGATGGGTCGCCAGGTAGTGACCTCCACCCCTCCAGGCGATAGCTTTTACTCATCACTGGGCGCGGGGGATGGCCGTCCCCCGCACCCGTTCGAACACCTCACACACCGGGCTCATTCGGTACGGAAGGCGGCTCCATGATGCCCCATACGGCAGTCACCCCACGACGCTCCCAGATGGGCGAGAAGCGCCGTCTGGCCTTGCTGACAGTCGCGACGGAGAGGCAGCGACCCGTGACGATCACCTACCAGTGCTACAAGGACCGCCCCGAGATCGAGGTCCGCACGGTGGAGATCCACTCCGTCTCGCTGACCAAGGACGGCAACACGGTCCTGTCGGCGTACTGCCACGTCAGGGAGGACATGAGGACGTTCCGCTTGGACCGCATCCTCGCGCACCGCGTCAGCCGGCGCCGTTGGCGCGGCCCGCAGCCGCCCGTCACCGCGTACTTCTCGATGCGCCGCGCGAGGAACACGACCAGGATGGTCGACGCTCCCGCGCGACGCTTCACCGCGGAGAGCCTGCTCGCCGGCATCCGCGAGAAGATCGCCGCCGCCGCCGGCCGCCGTGTCCTGGTCGGGGCCTGATGGGCGCCCAGACGCGCCGCCGCCCGCTGCGCCGCCGGGGCTACCGCCCGGCGGCGCGGCCGGCGCCCCGGCCCACGAACCCGCTGGCCGTCTCGCCGACGCAGTACTCGCTGACCGCGAAGCTGCTGTGGGCGGAGCGCATGGCGCAGTCGGACCGGCTGCCGCGCGAGTACCGCCGCAACCCGGCGAACTGCTTCTGGTTGATCGAGTACGCGGCCGAGATCGGCTTGGAGCCGCTGGAGACGGCGTACTCGATCTACTGGATGGGCGACAAGCCGACCGCGTCGGCCAACCTGATCGCCGTGATGGTGCGCCGCGCCGGGCACCGGCTGGACACGCAGCTCGCGGACGACGGGCGTTCGGCGACGTCGACGCTCACGCGGGCCGACACCGGCCAGGTGTTCACCGTGCGGTGGGACTACGACAAGGCGCGGCAGGCCGGTCTGATCCAGGCGCTCGACCAGCAGGGCCGGCCGGTGGCGCGGGCGGGGAAGAACGACACCCCGACGAGCTGGATGAAGTTCCCCGGGGTGATGCTCCAGCACCGCACGATCACGGAGGTGGCGCGTCTGCACGCGCAGGACGCCCTGATCGGCGGCGTGCGGTACTCCCCGGAGGAGCTCGGCGCCCTGGTCGACGAGGACGGCATCCCCGTCTACGACAACGGCGGCGAGATCCAGTACGCGCAGATCGAGGCGCAGAAGCAGGCGGCGGAGGAGCCGCAGGCGGTGGTGGCGCAGCAGATCGCGGTGCGGGCGTCCCGGGTGCGGGATGTGAAGTCGCTCGGGGCGTTGTGGAACCAGGCGAGCCACCGGGCCCGGCAGGAGGATCCGTCTGCGCTGGACGACGAGGTGACGGTGCCGGGCTCGCAGGAGAAGGTGGCGCTGCGGGTGTTCCTGGAGCGGCGCGCTGCGGTGTTGAAGGCGGAGGCGGACAAGAAGGCGGAGGCGGGGCGGTCGCTGCTGGAGAAGGCTCAGCGGTCGTTGGCGCGCGAGGGTGGCGCTGCTGCGCCGGGGGCGGTGGCGTCCGGTCCCGGGGCGGCGACGTCCGAGTCGGATGCCGGTTGGCCGGCGCCGTCGCCGCGGGGGTGGGGGAACTCCAGTGCCTCCGACGATCCGTGGGCGCAGCCGTCTGGGCCGTCGCCGGCCGCGATGGCGGCGTGGTCGGGGGCGGTGGCGCTGGCCGCTGGTGAGGCGGCCGATCCGGAGACGGAGGCGGTGGCGACGACGCTGGCGATGCTGTGGGACGCCGTGGAGGAGGTCGGGCTGACGACGGACCAGGCGAAGGAGCGGTTCCAGCAGCAGTTCGGTGTCGAGTTGGTGGACGCGAAGATCAGTCAGCTCGGGGAGTTCGTCGACTCGCTGTTCGCGCAGGCCGAGGGGAAGGAGTCCGGTGCTGTCGGGGAGGGCGGCGGCGTGGCGGCCGTCGCGGACGGCGCGGGCGGGGAGGATCCGGCGCCGGACAGCGCGGAGTTCGCGGAGGTGCTGCGGGAGCTGTTCGACGCGGGCGAGGCGGCCGGCCTCGCGTACGAGGAGGCGTTGAGGGAGTTCTTCGACACCTACCGGCGGGCGCCGAAGAACGCCCCGGTGGGGCTGTTGCGGGCGCAGACGCAGCTGTGGCGTGAGCAGGCCGGTGGCGACACCGGGGCGAATCCGAGCGAATGAGCCCGTGAGCGGGCCGGGGAGCAGCACAGTGGAGAGGCTGTTCCCCGGCCCGTGGCGGGGAACCGGGAGGTGTGACGATCATGGTTTCGTTGGAGATCGACGGGTCGGTGCGGCGCAAGATCCGCAAGTTGCGGGCGAAGGACCCGCAGGCGATGGGGCGGGTGCAGGTGATTCTCGACAAGCTGAACCGGCAGCCGATCCCGGCGGGGGCGGTGAGGTGCCGGTGGAGTCGGCTGGGGGATGCGTTCCGGCTGCGGCAGGGGGACGTGCGGGTGTTGTTCATCCCGGGCCAGCACGGCGAGCCGACCCGGGTGACGGAGGTTGGATACCGTCGTGAGGCCTATCGGGAGGGTTCCGGAGGGAGGAACTGATGGTCGCGCGGGTGATCAAGTTGGCCACGTCGAGTGAGCAGACTCTCGGGATTCTGCGGCGGACGAGCTACCTGAACCGGCAGCAGCCGCTGATGGAGATCCCGCGGATGAAGATCGCGGATCGGCTCGGGGTGGATGTGCGGACGGTGGAGCGTGCTCTGGAGGAGCTGCAGAGCGTCGCGTTGATCACGTGGACGCGGTGTTCGTGGTCGGGGGCGTGTCCGTATCCGAGCGCGGATCACAAGCCGGACCGGATCGAGCTGGATTGGAACCAGGTCGGCGAGTACGACCGGCAGCAGGCGGTGGTGCGGATGGAGCAGGATGCGCGGCGCCGGGAGCGTGATCGTGAGCGCGACGAGCAGCGGCGCTCGGAAGGGGTGTCGGCGGCGGCGTGAGGGATGGCGGACGGGACGGCCGGTGGCCGTCCCGTTGGCGTTTGCGGGCCCGTCGTGGGCGGCGGTGGCGGGGTGCCGTCAGGTGTGTTCAGGGAAGGGGTCGTTGTCGACTTCGACGGCGAGGGAGCGCAGGCGGCCGGTGATGGTGGAGCGGCACACGAGGACTTCGGTGCCGCGGGCGCCGTTGTCGCGGGCGGCCTTGGCGAGGCGTTCGACCTGGTCGAGGGTGAGGCCGGCGCTCTTGGGGGCGGCCTTCTGCTCGTATCGCACTCGGTGCCTTCCCGGGGGTGGTGGGTGGCCGGGTGGCCGGCCGCGCTGGTAGGTGTACCACGGCGGTGCGCCCGAGGGACTGACGTGGCTGTGCGCGGGGTGTTGCCGCCTGGGGTCAGCTGTCGTCGCTGTTGCGGGGCCGGAAGGTGGGGGGGCTGTCGGGCGGGTAGCGGTATCCGGCCGGCGGGGCGGGCGGCGGTGGCGAGGGCGCGGCCGGCGCCGGGAGGGGTGACAGCGGGTGCCGGTTGGCGGCCTCGGCGTCGCGCAGGGCTCGCACGGCCGGGGCGAGCGGGACGACGATCCCGCGCACGACGAGGAAGACGAGGGCGAAGGCGACGAACGCGACACCGAGCGCCAGAGTCGAGATCGCGATGGCGAGTGTGTCCATATGACGAATCCTCGCAAGGACGCGGGACAGGAGCGGGATTGGTCGCGGTCGTCGCGGATTCGGTGTGGCGTCCGCGTATCTGGCACACTGTCGGTGATGCGCGAGACTCAGTGATTTCATTCCCGCAGCACATATAGCCCTGTCTTGGGGCTGTGGGCCTGCGGTGATCCCGGTACCCGCATGCGCGGGAATCAAGGCCCTTCTCCTTCTCCGTCCGGAGAGGGAGCGGGGCCTTCGTCTTGGGTTCCCGCGCCGGGCGGCCGCGCGGTGTGGCGGCGACGGGTGGGCGTGGGCCACAATGGGTGCGCCGCTTGTGATCACGACCTATTCCACATACGGACTCACTCGCGCGACCTTGGCGGCACCGTCCCCGCATGCGCGGGAACCCGGGCCCTGCCCGCTCTCCGCGAGGAGTGCGGGCAGGGCCTTTCACATGGCGGCCACCGCGTGTGCGGGGCCTGGCGGTTGGCGGGGACGGCGGCTTCGGGGCACATGGCAGATCCCGCGCGTGCGGGGGCGTGAAGAAGTCGACGAGGCCGACTGCTCGCAGCCAGGACCGATGCCCGCGCGTGCGGGGAGGTGTCCTCTGGTGCGAACAACAGCACCCTGGTGAGGGGAAGATCCCGCGCGTGCGGGAACGGGAAGGTCCACTGAACGACGTACTCGACCTGATCGAGGGACGATCCCGCAGTTGCGGGAGCGGCGAGGGGCGAACAGCGGCAATCCTGAGACCTCCGGTCCTGGAACCCCTCGCTGTCACTGTATCCGGGCAGGGTGAAGGCCACCTGGGTGGGGGTGCCCGCACCCCCACCCAGGGTGATAGCTTTTACTCAACATTGAAAGGTTGTGTGCGGGATGGCCGCCACCCCGTGTACAACTGACGGACCCGAGAGGCGAGAAGACGATGACCGAGCACAACGAGCACTTCCCGGAGACGAGATGAGCGCCACCGAGGCCGGCACGCCGCTGGAGGGCGCCCTCGTGGCCGACGACTCCCTGAGCGGCGACGTCGTCGACAGTCCCACCTCATGGTTCACGATCATGACGATCAAGGCCTTCCCCCGTAACCAGGCCATCGCTCCGAACAAGGACGGCAGCCTGCGGATCATGGGCAACGGCGCGTTCGTCACCACGATCGCGCCGCTCGTCCACGATCCGGGGACGCCCTCGGGGATCTACGCCGCCGTCAAGGCGACGGCATGGAGCAACCTGGTGAACTTCTATCCGGTCGTCGCCGAGATGGAGCCGGTGGTGACCATGTGGGCGGCATTCCCGAACGCCCCGATCGCGCCGGGCGTGGACCAGCCGCGGATCTGGTGGTGGCTGATCACCATCAACGTGACCATCCCCGAGGTCGAGGACCGTTTCTACCCCGGGACCGGCGCACGGATGGTCACGACGTCCTGGATCTTCGACCTCACGCTCGAAGGCACCGTGGAGGACGCCAGGTCCGCGCAGGCGATCTTCCAGCACGCCTACGACACGGCGCAGGCCGAGGTACTGGACCGCTACCCGCACGCCGCCGGCCAGCTACTGGTCACGCTGGCGTTCACCTTCGCCGAGGACATCCCCGTCAACGGCGACGACATCGACGGCCCGGAGCCCGAGGGCCACGGCACCGCAGGCAGGGAGATCGTATGAGCGGCGAGCAGATGCCGGCGGTGAACGCGTTCGCGGAGACCGCGGCGCTCTACCACCTGCTGGAGGGACGGCGCGAGGAGGTGCGGCGCATCATCGACGGCATGACGCCGTTCGAGCGCGGAGTCTTCCACGGAAAGCTGGCCGTCCTCGGGATCATGCTGGAGGCCTCGGACAGCTTCCCGGCCCGCAGCTGACGGCCCATCTCGTTGTGCGGCCGAAGGCGCTCCTGCGCCGCGCGGCCGGCCCCCGACCGATCAACCCCTTGGAGAAGCAGATGAACAGGATGGGCGCGTTGGAGACGGTGCGCGACGCGATCACCGCGGCGCACTCCGCGGCACCGGCACCGGAGTTCGCCGTCGACCCGGCGGGAGCGCTGCGGTACTTCGCCGAGCAGCAGGCGCTGCGGCTGGCCGCGGACTGCGTGGAGGAGTGGGGGCCGCTCTACACCGACCGCGGCAGCGTGGAAGCGCAGTTCGCCGCGCGGGCGATCGCGGAGTTCGTTCACCATCAGATCGTCACGATGCTCCAGGAGGTCGGCTCGCCGACCCTGGGGCCCGCCTGGGCGTACTACGAGCAGGGGGCACAGGCGTGAGCGCGATGGAGCTCGGCGAGGTCGTGACGGCCGAGCTGGAGAAGAGCACGTCGGTGTTCTCCCCGGCCGTGCAGGCGCTGCTGGCGGTGGCGCGTGCGACGTGCGAGGAGAAGAAGGACCAGGCGCTCTCCCCCTACGGGGCGCCGCTGCTGGAGTGCGCGCAGGCCCTGTTCCAGATGGTGCACGACCGGGTGTTCCTCAAGATCGTCCAGGACGAGGCGTGCACGCCGGCCGACATCGCCGTCATCGTGAAGGAGGCCGACCGGCTCGCGTACGCGGCCGGCCTCGACCTCGAGGTGTCGGCGCGCCTCGCGCACACCTGGCAGGGCGACGACGGGGCGTCGGCGCCGCTGGTGCTGCCGCCCGGCCTCGCGCAGCGGCTCGTGCAGACGCGGGACCTGTTCTCGATGCCGGTGTCGTACCTCCTCACGGCCGCCGTGGCGGCCCTGGAGGACGCGCAGGAGAAGGAGGCTCCCGGCAGCGACAAGGCCGCCGGGTGCGACCTGGCGGCGGCGATGTACGAGCGCGCGCGGGTCCTCGTGGACGGCTACTACCAGAGCAGCGGCGCGAAGACCGCGCCGTGGCGTGACGTGCTGCGCCTGGCGTCGCTGCTGCGGGGCGCGGACCGGGCCGCGGCCGAGGCCGGGGTGCCGCTGGCGGTGATGGCGCGGGTGGCGCACCTGCTGCCGAAGGACGCCGGGTTCGTCGGGATGGCACCGCGGTGAGCGCCACGAACGTGAATGCGGCGTGGGCCTGCGCGCTGGGGATGCTGCGGGCGCAGGCCGAGAACGACCCGGACCGCGTCGAGACGCTGGCGCAGGCCTTCGAGGCCGATCACGGGGTCGACGGGCTGCGCACCCTGGTGAAGGTGCAGTCGGCGCTGGCCGAGGGCATCACGCGGCCCTGCGCCGAGACGATGGGCATCACGGCGCTGGAGATCGTGGACGCCCTGCAGTTCGCCCAGCTCGTCGACCACCTGAACGCTGGGGAGGTGTCGTGATCGGCGACGCCTGGGCTCCGTTCGCGTTCATCGACGGGCTGCCGGACACGGTCGACGTGCACGCGTACATCGCGACGTACGACGAGGTTCCCGCGATCGTCTACGTGTACCGGCAGAACGTGGCGGTGCTCGACCGGGACACCGGCGCGCCGATCGGACGGCCGTTCCTGGAGGAGGAGATGGAGCTGGCGGGGATGGTCCGCCGGGAGGAGGCCGTCAAGCTGACGCAGCTGCCCGGGAAGTGGACGGCGACGCTGAGCGCGCCGGACCGGCTTCTGGTCAAGCGCGGCCCCGGGGAGAAGGACATCTTCTTCACGGGCACGCTGAACCTTCACGCCGGCGCGGCGTGGCTGGAGGCCGCGCGGCGGGTCCCGGCGATCCTGCACATCGCGACGGACTGCGGGAGCATCGAGGCGTTCACCGCGATGACCTTCGAGGAGGAGAAGGCGCGCACGTGGGTGCAGATCTGCCCGCTGCTGGTCGACGAGGACGTGCGGGCTCCCCGCTGACACGGTGGCTGCGGTGCGCGGTGGGGCGCCACGGGACTTGGTCCCGCGGCGCCCCACCGGCGTCTTCGGGCCAGGTTCAGAGCCGGTAGCCGAAGTCGCTCTCGCGCAGGCCCGGCGGCAGAGGGGGAACGTCACGCCGGCGCAGCCGCGCCCACTCCTGCGAGGCCGTGGACGGCCGGTTCGCCGGCCCGCGGAAGACGGTGCCGGCGGCGACGAGGCCCTGGTAGACCTCGGCGTATCCGAGACCCGTCCGGGCCATGATCTTGCGCGTCGACATGCCTTGGTCGTAGAGGGCCCTGAGCGCTTGCGGGCTCGTGTCCTTCGTGGCCGTTGTCGGCTGCTGGTGGGCTGGCGTCGTCACCTGACAATCCTGTCAGTCCACGGACGGCTTCCACCAGAAGTCTCTGCGGATTGGCATGTGCCATCACACAGCGGCCGGTCCCGGGTACCAGGGTTGTCAGCCGACGACGATCCGCTTGTTGTCGGTGGCGAGCGCTGCGCCGCCGCCGGCGCCGACGAGCTGGGCGGTGACGAGGAAGCCCTCACCGGGGGAGGACGGCGCCCCGAGGTGGGTCAGCGTCACGGTGGCGTCGTGCGCGTCGCCGTCGCACACGAGGCCGGAGGCCGATCCGGTGCTGGTGTCGCCGCCGCTGGGGCCGTCGTGGATCGCTTCGAACGTGGCGGTGGTGCCGGTGGTGTCGCAGGCGTAGGTGTAGGTGAGGTCGATGTCGCCGGCCGGGGTGGCGGTGCCGGTGCCGATCGTGATGGCCGTCGCCGCCCAGGACTGGGCGGGCGTCGCGATGGTGAGGGCGAGGGCCGCAGCGGCGGCAGCGGCGGTGAGGATCGTGCGCACGGGAGGACTCCTGCGGAAGCCGAAGAGCGGGGGCGCCTGGCCCGCGCGGGAGGGCTTCCACCCGCGCCGGCGGGGCGCCCCGTTGGGGTAGACACCCGTACCCGGCGCCGTGGTGCGCCACGCCGAGACAAGCCCAGTGGTCGGCGTGGTGAGGGGGCCTCCGGGGTGATTCCCGCGCGGTGCGGGCCCGGCGAGGTGGTGGCGGTGTTGCCGGCGCCCGGTTCCGAGAACGGGTGATGGCCGCGCGGTGCGGCCCCGGGGTGCGGCAGCCTCGGTGGAGAGGTCAGGACCAGGAGGACGATTCCCGCGCTGCGGGAACGCCAGGACAGCGTCCTGGCCTGATCCGTAGGTTCCGGACCGATTCCCGCGCTGCGGGCCGCGACGCGCGTCCCAGGACGGCAAGCAGCGTCGGCTGAGGGCAATCACCGCGGGGCGGTGACGGGGGCTCGTCTAGGGCGCGATTCTGGCACGAGCGGCGAAGCCGTGTCCCGGATTCTCCGGGGGTGGGGGCCCACAGGGCCCCCCCCCCCGGGCCCCCTGAAAGCCCGCCCGTTACCCCCCGCCCGGGGGCGACGGACTCCTCGGGCGCCTGGCGTCATGAGCCCGCGCGGACGGCGATCGCGCGCCTGCGCGTCGGCGGGTCGTCGAGGTGACGGTGGTCGAAGAACTGAGGACGATCCCGCGCCTGCGGGGCGGTGCACAGATGGTCCGGCCGCAACCGGGCTTGTGGGGCAGATCCCCGCGTCTGCGGGACGACGAGATGACAAGCGGCGCGTGACGCCGATCTATAACGAGGGATCCCCGCGCGTGCGGGGGGCGTGAGCTGGACCAGCAGGGCGAGCGAGGTGCCGGGCCGATCGCGCGCTGCGCCGTCCTCGTGCTCAACCTACGCGGACAGCCGCAGGTCACGGTGGCGGCCGTAGTGGAGCTCGTTGCGCAGGCTGATCGTGGCCGGGGGCGCCGCACGGCCCGTGACGGTGACCTCGGTGATCCCGGCGCGCGGCCCCTTCACCGGCGTGTGGGCGTCGTCGCGGTGCAGCATGAGGACCAGGTCCGCCGCGTCGGCCAGGTGCCCGTCGTCGCGCAGGTCGTGAACGGTCGGCGGCAGCGGCACCGGACGCGACGGACGCCGGCACTGGGCGACGACCACGACCGCCATGCTCAGCTCGACCGCCATGTTCTTGATGAGCGGCCCGTACAGCGCCGCTTCCGCCGGCGACACGGCGAGCCCCCACGAGTCGATGACGGCGAGCTTGATGTCGAAGCGCCTCTTGAGGGCTTCGGTGCGCTCGATGACCGACTCCATCACCGCGGTGGTCGCGTCGATGAACAGCGGCGCCTGGGTGAGGCTGCCGGCCGCCGCGGTCAGGCGCTGCGACTCCTCCTCGGCGACGGTCGCGGTACGGATCCGGTGCAGCGGGATGTCCGCCTCGGCGGCGAGGATGCAGTCCACCAGCTCGCGTTCGGTCTGCTCGTAGCTGTAGATGACGGCCGGAAGCCCCTCACGCACGGCGCAGGACCGGGCGATGTCACGGGCGAGCGTCGACTTCCCCACCCCGGAGTAGGAGCCGATGACGACCAGCTGGCCGGCCTGGATGCCGTTGGTCAGCAGATCGAGGTCCTGGAACCCGAACGGGATGCCGGTCGTCGTGGCGTTCGTGAGCCGGCGTGCCGCCAGATCGGTCAGCACCTCGATCGCCTCGGTGCCGGCGGGGATGGCGTGCTGGTACAGGTGCAGTTCGTCCTCGCTGTGGACGTGACCGCACCCGCACGCCGGCGCGCCGGGCTGCTCCTGGTCGGGGGCGGCGGTGTCGTTGGCCGGCTCGTCGGTCTGGTCCGGGCCGGGGACGGTCTCGCTCAACGCGGGCTCCTGAGGGGAAGGTGGGGGCGGATGCCCGCACGGTGCGGGCCGGCCACGCCGCGCGGTCGCGCCTGGTGCGGGCCGGGTGATCCCGCGCGGTGCGGGGCGTTCCTCCGCTACGCAGGTGGCGCAGGTACAGGCAGAGAAGATCCCGCGCTGCGGGCCGCGCGCTGCCGGGCTCGTTGGTGGTCCAGGCCCCGGTGAGATCCCGCGCGTGCGGGGGTGTTCCGTGCCCGTCGACGGCAGTATCCGCTTCGCGGGCCGATTCCCGCGGCGGCGGGCTCTCCCATGCCCCTTGGAGGGGGTACAGGTTGGTGTCGGAGCGATCGCGCGCCTGCGCGTCGGGACGACTGGCGCGGGCTCGCTCCGACAGCCCCGGACTGATGCCCGCGCCTGCGGGCCCCGCGTCGACACCACTGTCTGCGCGGACGTTCGTGTTGGCTCGATCCGCGCACCCGCGCGGCCATTTGCCCTGTGCGCCCTGCTCAGGCGGCCACCAGGCAGAGGACCGGTCCTCGCGCCTGCGAGTTCAAGTTCAAGGCGGCGACCGAGCTGATCTGCCGCACCGTCCGATACCCGCGCCTGCGGGTTCGCGCATAGTGCGCGGCCAAGAGGGGCGGAACGGCACCCCGATTCCCGCGCCTGCGGGTGCGAGAAGGGCTCACGCGGAACTGCCTTCTCCTGAGACGGGCCAATCCCGCGCCTGCGGATCCAGGGGGTGCTCAATGACAGGGTGTGTCACCGCGTTCCCAAGCCCGATCACCGCTTCCGCGGTTCGCGGGTCGTCCCCATTGTGCAGGGCGACCGCCACTCGATCTGAGCCTCGCACGTGCGAGTCCTGCAAGCCACGCTGCACAAGCGGGCGTCACGCCCGGCTCCATCCCGCCCTGCGGGTCCGCGAGATGGGTCACCGAAGCCAGCGACCGCTTCTGAGCCCGATCCCGCGCGTGCGGGTCGAAGATCGTGGGCTTCCGTCAGGGCGGAGCGACAGGAGTCCGATCCCGCGCGTGCGGGTCCACGGAGCCGGATGTCGTGGGCTTCGGCGACTCGGCGGTCCGATCCCGCGCATGCAGGCCCGGGTGCCGCTGCACCAACGCCGTTGGCGCAGCAGGAGTCCGATCCCCGCGCGTGCAGGTCAAGGGACGCGATCGAACGATGAGGTCGTCAAGCGTTGACCGATTCCCGCGCCTGCGGGTCCATGAGCCGCCCAACCTGCCGTCAGACAGTCCTGTACGACCGACCCCGCGCGTGCGGGTCCAAGAGCACACCATCGACCAGGTCGCCATCGCCATGGACGGCCGATTCCCGCGCGTGCGGGTTCAAGCCGTGGCCCGGCTGCGAACTGTACGACGTCGAGGTCCGATCCCCGCGCTGCGGGTCCAAGGACCGGCTGGCAGACGGCCCCGTAAGGGCGTAGGCCCGATCCCGCGCATGCGGGTCCAAGTCCACCCTCAGCTCCACTGGGTCGCCCGGGAAGGTCCGATCCCCGCGCTGCGGGTCCAGGTCGAGCATCCACACGATTGCCGTGAGGTCGACGGTCCGATCCCGCGCGTGCAGGTCTAAGTCACACGGTGTAGCCGGGCAGAGGTTTCTGCAGGTCGGATCCCCGCGCGTGCGGGCCTCAGGTGACGAAGCGGCGGATCTGGAGTCGGCCTGGGCGCGCCGGATACCCGCGCGTGCGGGTCTGAGGCCGTGGAAGCGGCCAAGGTGAAGTAGAGCAGGGTCGGATCCCCGCGCGTGCGGGACTAAGGCTATTCGCCGCCCACGATGGCCTCGGTAGTGGCCGGATCCCGCGCGTGCGGGTCTAAGGACGCCGAGACCGAACGGCTTTTCTGGGTCAACGTCGGATCCCCGCGCGTGCGGGTCCAAGCTTGGCGCACCCGACCGACCGTAGTCGGCACACGTCGGATCCCGCGCGTGCGGGTCTAAGGCGGTCGAGCACCCAGTCGACGCCGTGCTCGACGTGGGATCCCCGCGCGTGCGGGTCTATGGCCGCGTCGAGGAGGTAGACCCGGATCGGGACGGTCGGATTCCCGCGCGTGCGGGACTAAGCCTTTAGGGGCGCCGCACCGGGAGTGGCGTCTGGTCGGATCCCCGCGCGTGCGGGACTAAGGCTTCCTGACCAGCAACAGGCTATTCCTGTCGCGTCATTCGGCGTCGGTCAGATTCGTCGCGCGACGAATACCGATGCGGTTCTCGGAGAACAGTTCCCAGTCGCACATGATCCGAAAGACCCGGTGCGAGGGAATGCCGGTGATGTCGATGCTAGTCGTGAACTCGCTGCCGGTGCGCAGCAGCGAGAGGACTGTCTGTCGGGCCCATTCCGTGGTGGAGGGCTCCAGGTGACGGGCCAGGCGCTCCAGGCTCGTCGTGATCTCCGACAAGCACTTGTTCTCCGGATCGAACAGGGCGATCACGCGATTCGTTGACTGCTCGTACTGGCCCACTTCCTGGAGGTGGACGATCTTGGCCTTCTCGTCGGCCGGGACCGTGAAGGTCTCGTAGACGGCCGGCAGGGGGTCTGCGAGCGTCAGCCTGGGGCTGCCTTCTTCGTGGTCCACCTCGTGGATGATGCCGGCCGAGATGAGCAGGTTCAGTAGTTCGGTCCAGGTGGTCACCGGAGCAAGCCTGTTGGCGTCCAGGAGCTCGGTGAACGCCTGGTTGCGGTCTTCCTCGTCGGCGCGCTGGTCTTCGGGGAGGTCGAGCGGATCGGTGAGGCACGACGACTCCCAGCCTCCCGACACCTCCACGATCACCAGTTCCTCGCGGCGCGGCGCGGCGATGCCGCAGCCCAGGATGTCGGAGAGGAGCAGCGCGGTGCTCGACGGGCCGAACCGGCCCCAGCCGCCCTCCCAGATCCGGGGGGCCTGGGCGCGCAGATTGTCGTCGGACCAGTCGGTCATCGGAGTGGTGGTCAGCGGCACTGCTGGCTCCCTTCACGGGCGTCCGCCGTTCCTGGCGGACGGGGAGTTCTGATTGTCGGGCACCACGTCGTTCAGAGTCGGCGAGTGCTGCTCCGTGTCCGGGGCGGACGGACGTCAGGACATGGAGAAGTTCAGCTGGCTGACGATCTGTCCCATGGGGACGTAGACGACGCGGGAGAAGCAGGTCGAGCTGTCCCAGGCGGTGGATCCGGCGGGGCACGTCATGGTGTCGGCCCCACCGATGATGACGCCTCGGGCTTCCATGGCGTTGTCGGGTCCCTGGGGGTTGGCGACTACGGGGCCGCCGCTGTCGCCCTTGGCGACGGCCACGCGGCGTTCGCCGCCGGCCGGTGCGGCGAAGTCGACGGGCTTGACGTGCTCGCCGTCCTCGTTGGTGGTCTCCTTGTCGACGTCGGTGATGCGCAGGTTGTCGTGCCATCCGCTCATCGCGCCGCTGGTGAAGACGATGTCCCCGGCGTTGTTTCGGCCGGGTCCGTAGAAGCGGCGCGAGGATCCCGATCCATCGGACCACGTGCTGTCGTAGAGGCGGGCGTCGCCCTGGCCGGCGCCGGTTCCGATCATGGCGATGTCGATGCCGGACCCCGTGTAGTCGAGGGTGCCGAGGTAGTCGCCGTTGCCGGTGTAGTACTTGCCGTTGCCGCAGTGGGCCGCGGTGAGGACGACGCGGGCGTGGTCGCGGAACCCGCTGAACGCGGTGGAGCAGAACGACGGCTTCGGGGAGCGCAGTTCGGCGCCCGCGTAGTACGGGGAGTGGTCCGCGGACCTGCGGCCGGAGGTGTTCACGATCGCGCCGCCGGGGGTCGCGGTGACGGGGATCCCGGCGATCTCCTCGGCCCAGCGCTCGTAGGAGCCGGGGGTGGGGGTGGCGCGGACGGCGCGGGCGGCCTCGGTCTGGTCGTAGGTGACGGAGATGCCGGTGCCGTCCTCCTTGGGGCCGACGGAGTTCCAGGTTCCCGCCGGTGCCTTTGCCGTGAACACGTCGATCGAGTGGCGGATTTCCGCGCGCGAGTACGGTGCCGGGAGCTGGCGCACCCTCAGTCCCGGCGTGGAGTTCGCGCTGATCAGCTCCTGGGCGTGGGCCGGCACCTCGCCCTTCCACCACATGTCGGCCCGCAGGTTCGGGGCGTCGATGTAGGTCCCCGCGTAGCCCTGTGCCTCGGGCGCGCCGGATTCCACCCAGTCCTGCACCGGGTCCGTCATGCGGTGGAGCTTCTGCTGCGCGGCCGGGTCGATCGGCAGGTCCATTCGCTGGCTGGCGACCGGCTTCTCGTCGGACACGGCCTCGGCGGCCAGGTCCCCGACGAGCAGGGCCGCCGTCGCGGTGATGGCGACGGACATCACCAGGGCGATACGTGAGCGCCGCACGGCGCCTCCCTCCACTGGGCTGTGATCACGATCAGGTCACAGCGTAGGGACCGGGCCCGGAACGGGTCGACGCCGCGCAGGCGCGAGCCCCGCACCAGGGGGCGCGCCGCCCGTCCCGCACGCTCTCACCCACCGTCCACATGGTCGGGCACGAACCCGGCAGCAGCGAACGCCTCCGCCACCGATTCGAGTTCCGCACGGCAGTCCCAGCACAGGCCGTCCGCCGGAGGCGCCCCGTAGCCGGGAATACCGCACTGGCCGTCGCGGCCCGCACACCGCCACCGCGACACACCACCCTCCACCCCGGCCGGCCGCGGCGCCGGGACACCGTCCGCACGCCGGTCACGCCTGCGCTCCGCGCACGCGCGGCACGCGACCTCGAGGTCGATGTTCGTGCCGTCCTCGCACCGGGGGTCACCGCAGCCGTCCCGGGTCGCGCGCACCAGGTTCACGGCGATCCCGACACCGGCACGCAGCTCCTCGCCGGCGAACCGCTTCTCGTCGTACCCGAAGGCCAACCAGCGGCGTCGCACGCGCTCGGCGAGCTGGGCGCTGCTGCGCTCCCGAAGCTCCGCCACGATCGCATCCCGCAGAACAGGCACCCGCTCAGGGGCCTTCGGCAGTGGGTGGTTGACCACGGACGCGTCGTACAGCGGCGCGGGCAGCGCGGCGACGACCTCGCGCAGGCCGGCCGCCACTGCGGCAGACAACCGCTTGCCAGGCTGCTTCGTCGTTGCGGGCGCGCCGCTCGCGGCGCCGCTCGCACGCCGCGGCGCCCTACTACCTGTAGGTGAGGCACTGCGTGCGCCACGGGCGCTCGCGCGCGAAGCGCGCTCTTCTTCTCGATCTTCTTGGTGTGGTTCCCCTTGGTTTAGTTCTGCGGTGGGCGATTCCCCACCCCGCGCGGTGGGTTCTGGCCCCCCGTGCGCGGTGGGATTTTCCCCCCGCCCCGTGGTGGGGAAAATCCCACCACCGGGCTGACCTGCGGAAATGTCTGCATTATGGACCGCTGTATCGGGGGTGTCAGGGTTGAGGGCAGCGCGAGTTCGGCCTTCGACGGGCTGCGCGCGGACCTCGGGGTTGCGCTCGTAGAAGTCGCTCAGCGAGCGGTATCCGCTGTGGCCGGCGGGGGGATTGAACGCGACCCGGTACCGGTAGGCACGGCGCATGCCGCCCGCGTACCGGTGCTCGGTGGTGGTGACGGCGCCGACGCGGTTCAGCTCCTCGTCGTAGCGCTTCACGTCGCGGTAGTCCTTGAGCTGGAGCCACTTCGCGATCGCCTTGCGTGAGGGGCAGGCGATCCGGCGCCCGGGGGCACGCTGCTGGATGTGCTCGGCGAGGAAGACGTACATGCGGACGGCCTGCGCGGTGAGCGCGGGGTGGCTGGAGATCCACACCGGCACCGGCGTGTAGTACGTCGGCCAGTCGTCGGCGGCTTCCAGCTCGTCGCCGTCCTCGTCCCAGGGGGTGCTCACCTGGCGCCCACCGATCGGGTGCGGGTGATGGACGACACACCGCAGGGCTGGCAGGGGACAACGAAGGCGCGTACGCTGATGCGCAACGTAGCCTCCCTTCTCGGTCTCGACGAGTAGGAAGCACAGAAGCCCTCGCATCCCGCGGGGGTTCTTCTGTTTCTGCGCCCGAGAGCCAGTCACGTCTGGGTCGGGCGTCGCACCAGCACCCGCATGTGGCCCGGGGGAATGAGCTGGTACTTCACGGCCCCGGCCGGTATCCGGCAACGCAAAACCGGTAGAGCGGTCGGTCCGTGGGTGAGCGCGTCGGCTCCTCCCGTCCTGTGACCCTGGGTTGGGCAGGGGTGGGGCTTGCCTTGGCGCTGGAATGGATCATAGGCCCTGAGAGGGCCGAAAGGCCCTTGAACGCCGCGTGGCGCTTTCGGAGCTTCCCGGATACCCGCACGTGCTGAAAAGCCGTCAGAAAGGCCGCCAGGGGCCTTCATGGGGCCGTTGGGGTCACGGGTCAGCGCGACGTGTTCCGGAGCGAACACGCCGCGCTTTCTCGCCGTCCTGGTCGGTCAGCGCGTGGCGGTGACGACGACGTAGCCCTTGGGGTCGTCCCAGGTGCGGTTCTTGTTGTCGGTGAACCAGCGCTGCGCGCGGACGAGGATCTCGTCGCGGATCTGTCCGGCGGCCGGGTGGTCGGGGCCGATGCCGACGAAGGACAGCAGGGCGCGGGCGTACGTGGCGAGGGGGCCGGGGCCGGGCAGGACGAGCGCGTTGTCGTAGCGGACGGTGCTGGCGTTGCCGAAGACGTCCTCGACCATGGCCGGCAGGTTGTCGCTGTTGACGGCGTTGGCCGGCGCCGCCGTGGGGGTGATGCCGGCCTCCTGGAGGATCGCGCGCAGGAGGTTCTGGGTGTGGGGGGCGACCGCGGCGTGGTTGACGGTGGCGGCGAACGTGCCGCCGGCGCGCAGGACGCGGTGGGCTTCGAAGAGACCGAGGCCGGGGTCGGGCAGGTGGTACAGCATGTGCCGGGCGCAGGCGATGGCGAAGGCGCCGTCGCCGAAGGGCAGTTGCTCGGCGGATGCCTGGATGGCCTCGACACGGCCGGTACGGGCGGCGCTGACGGCGGCGGTGCTGGTGTCGATGCCGACGAGGCGCCCGCGGTGGCGGGGCACCAGGGCGTGGAGGAAGCCGCCGGGGCCGCAGCCGATGTCGAGGAGGTCTCCGTCGCCGGGCAGCTGCAGGGCGTCGCGGACGGCGCCTTCGGGGTCGTCGGGGGTGCGGCTGTAGAGGCGGTGGGTCGCCAGGCGCGCCTGGTAGGCGTTGAGGTCGGTGTACTCGGCGGCGACGGCGTCGGTGAGGTCGGGGCCGGTGGTCATCGGGTGGTGGTCCGTTCCGGGCGGCCCAGGGCGGCGGTGAGGCGGCGCAGGGCTTCGGCGAAGAGGTTGGGGGTGGTGGCGAAGGTGAGGCGGGCGTGGGTGCGGGGGGCGCCGTAGGTGGTGCCGGGTTCGAGGAGGAGGCCGTGGTCGGCGAGGGCGGCGGCGGCCGGCCGGGCGCCGAAGGTGGTGCCGAAGTCGAGCCAGGCGAAGTACGTCGCCTCGCCTGGCCGGTAGGTGACCTGGCCACGGTGGGGTTCCAGGGCGGCCGCGAGGGCGGCCTGACGCTCGCGCAGCCGGGCGAGGACGCCGGTAAGCCACGGGCTGTCGGTGGCGTAGGCGGCGGCCAGGGCGGCCTGCTGGATGGCGCGGGCGGCGGGGAGGTTGGAGCCGAAGCGGTGGCGCAGGTCGTCGATGGCGCCGGTGTCGGGGGTCCACAGGACCGCGCCGCCGATGGCGGCGAGGTTGTGGCTCTTGGTGGCGGCGTCGAGGGTGAGGGTGCGCCGGGCGGTGTCGGGGCCGAGGGTGGCGATGGGGATGTGGCAGCGCGCGGGGTCGAGGATGACGCGGCTGTGGACTTCGTCGGACAGGATCCGCAGGTCGTGTGCGCGGGCGGTCTCGGCGATCGCGGTGAGCTCGGCGTGGGTGAGCATGCGGCCGGTCGGGTTGTGCGGGTTGGCGAGGAGGAAGGCGCGGGTGCGGGGGGTGACCAGGGTTTCGAGTCCGGCGCGGGTGAGCGCTGGCCGGGCGGCGGCGTTGAGGGGGACGGGGACCGGGGTGGCGCCGGTGCGGGCGATGGCGTCGGGCAGCGGCGGGTAGGACGGGGCGAGGTAGAGCGCTTCGTCTCCGGGCCGCAGCCAGTGGGTGAGGACGACGCCGATGGTGGCGAGGGTGCCGGAGGTGAGGAGGATGTTCTCGCGGGCGACGGCCGCACCGTAGCGGCTGCGGTAGTGGCCGGCGATCGTGTCGGCGATGCCGCTGGTGGTGTAGGGCGGCGGGTAGACGAGGGGATGGGCGAGGCGCTGCTGGAGGGCGTGGAGGACGGCGGGGTCGGTGGTCTCGTCCATGTCGGCGCTGGTGAGGGGGATGACGTCCGGGGGGAGGCCGGTCCAGCGGTCGGAGTAGGGGTTGGTGCTCGGCGCCCAGGTGGTGGTCACGTCTCTCCGGGAGGGTTGAGGGGCGGGCGGGGCCGGCCGCGGTGGCCGGCCCCACCCGCCGGGTGGTCAGCTGGCGGCGTTGGCGGTGGCGACGGCGGTCCACCCGGCGCGCCAGGTCATGGCGTCGCGGATGCCGTCCGCGATGGTGTGCTCGGCCTGCCAGCCCAGTTCGGTGCGGGCGCGCTCGCTGGCGGTGTAGCAGCCGATGACGTCGCCGGGCCGGGGCCCGGCTTCGCGGACCTCGATCGGGCCGACCGTGTCGCGGAACGCGGTGACGAGTTCGCGCACCGTGGTGCCGGCGCCGGTGCCGATGTTGATGACCCGGTAGCGGTCCTCGGCGCCGGGCGCGATCGCCTCGTCGAAGCGCGTCAGCGCGGCGACGTGGGCCTTCGCGAGGTCCCAGACATGGATGTAGTCGCGGATGCCGGAGCCGTCGCGGGTGTCCCAGTCGGTGCCCGTGATGGTGAACGGCTCGCCGCTCTCGTAGGCCTCGATCAGCTTGCCGAGTGCGTGGGTGGGCCGCAGGTCCTGGAGGCCGGTGCGCATCCGCGGGTCGGCGCCGATGGGATTGAAGTACCGCAGTGCGATGACGCGCTGCTTGTCCGCGCCGTCGCCGCGGGTCCAGTCCTGGAGGACCTGCTCCATCATCTGCTTCGTCCGGGCGTAGGGGCTGCTGGCGTCGACGGGGCTGGTCTCGTCGACGCGGGCGCCGGGCGCCGGCGCGTAGATGGAGGCGGAGGAGGAGAAGACCACCCGGGTACAGCCGTTGCGCTGGAGGGACTCCAGCAGCTCGATGGTCTTGCCGACGTTCTCCCGGTAGTAGTGCAGCGGTTCGGCGACGGACTCGGGGACGACGATCTTCGCGGCGCAGTGCACGGTGGCGTGGATGCCGGGGTGCTCGGCGAAGATGCGGTCGACCAGCGGGTGGTCGGCGATGTCGCCGTGGTAGAAGGTGCGGCCGTGCAGGAACTCGCGGCGCCCCTTCGACAGGTCGTCGAGGATGATCGGCTCGTGGCCTTCGTCTTCGAGGGCGGAGGCGACGGTGGAGCCGATGTATCCGGCGCCGCCGGTGATCAGGACCTTCATGGGCTTGCTCCTCATCTGATGGGGTGTCACCACGTAACGGGCAACGCGGTCATGGCGCGCACGATCAGTGCGTCCTGCCAGGAGTGGTCCACCGTAGCCACGCGCAGACCGGGCAGCCGGTCGAACAGGATGGGCAGCGCGACCTCGGCGAGGTCCTTGGTGACGAACGCGCCGGGGCAGCGGTGCGGGCCGTGGCCGAACGCGAGGTGCGGGTTCGAGGCGCGGGCGACGTCCAGCTCCTCGGGCTGCTCGAAGACCGCCGGGTCCATGTTCGCGGCGATCGTCGAGGGCAGGACGGTCTCGCCGGCCCGCAGGGTGTGGGATCCGATCGTGGCGTCCTCGACGGCCGTGCGCGGGAACCCGCCGGACAGGCCGATCGGGATGTAGCGCAGCAGTTCCTCGACGGCGGCCGGCCACAGGTTCGGCTGCTTGCGCAGCGTGCGCAGCTGCTCGGGGTTGTCGAGGAGGGTGGTGACGGCGGAGGACATGAGGATGGAGGGGGTGCGGGCCCCGCCGGCGAAGACGGTGAGCATGAGGTCGGTGACCTCGAGGGCGGTCAGTTCGTCGGGGCCGGTGCGGGCCTGGGCGAGTTCGTCGAGGAGGCCGTCCGGGCGCGCGACGCCGGGGGCGGACAGCTGATCGCACATCTCCTCGAAGCGGGCGCGCATCAGGGCGTAGGCGTCGGGCTCGCAGGGGGAGGTGAGCTTGTCGGCGAGGGAGTGGAACTCGTCGGCGGCGTCAACGGGGCAGCCCAGAACATCACCCACCATGGCGGTCGTGAGCGGGTCGGTGTAGGCGGCGATCAGGTCGCCTTCGCGGCCGGCGGCGGTCAGGTCGTCCAGGAGGCGGTGGGATCGCTGCTCGAACAGGGGGCGCAGGGCGCGGGCCTTGCGGGGGGTGAAGGTGGATCCGACCTGGCGGCGCATGCGGGCGTGCTGGGGGCCGTCCATGGACAGCAGGGCGAGGTCGGGCAGCAGGTCGCGCCCCAGGCGCGGGGTGTCGGGGGCGTTGGCGGCGGCGCGGGTGAGGGCGGGGCAGCCGAGGACCTGCTTGACGTGTTCGTGGGTGGTGGCGAGGTAGGCGGTGTCGGGGTTGCCGTGCGGGAGGGTGACGGGCAGCAGGGCGCCGCTGGCGCGGGCCTGGTCGTAGCCGTCCTCGCGGGCGAAGGTGTGGCGGCCGTCCGGGGTGGGGAACGGGTACGGGCACCGCGGGGAGGGCACCGCGGTGGTGCCGGTGGTGGTGTCGGTCATCGGGTGGCCTTCTTCCGGTCGGGGGTGGTGGCGTAGTTGACGACGCCGCGGGCCATCACGAGCAGCGGGCGGCGCAGCGCGGAGAGGTCGGTGGCGGGGTCGCCGACGACGGCGAGGACGTCGGCGGTGCGGCCGGGGGCGAGGACGCCGGTGGTGTTGGCGCCGATGGCGCGGGCGGCGCAGGAGGTGGCGAGTTCGATGACGTGCAGGTTGGGGGTCTTGGTGTCGCGGTACAGCTCGCGGTACAGGACCAGGGAGGCGGGCAGGTCGGTGTGGGGGGTGCCGGCGATGCCGGCGTCGGTGCCGACCGTGAGGGTGGTGTGGCGGCGCATGATGTCGAGCTGGCGCAGGCGCCGGCCCCACGGGAGGCGCCCGGCGGCGCGGGCGGCGCGGGAGTTCACGGTGGTACCGACGCTGATGCTGTGGTGGCTCATCGCGTCGAGGAGCAGCGCGTCGGGGTTCAGGTCATCGTCGGCCTCGGGGTCGGGCAGCATCCACGTGCAGTGCTCGATGGAGTCGACGCGGGCCTGGATGGCCGCGCGGATGCCGGCGGTGCCGTGGGCGTGGGCGGCGACGGGGAGTTTGAGGGTGTGGGAGAACTGCACGATCTGCCGCAGCAGGGTCTGGTCCCAGTGGCTGCGGTAGGGGGAGGCGGCGGCCGTGCTGGTGAAGCCGCCGGTGATGACGATCTTCGTCCAGCGGCATCCGGCGGCGCGGTTGGCGCGGATCACGTTGTGGGCCTCGCCGAGGGTCGACACGGCGCCGCCGAACGCGGCGAGGTGGCCGCCGTGGACGGTGAGCGGGACTCCGGCGGCCAGGATCCTCGGGCCGGGGGTGCGCCCGGCACGGATCTCGCGGGCGAGGGCCGCGTCCAGCAGCATCGGCGCCCCGAGGTCGCGCACGGTGGTGATCCCGGCGTTGACCATGGCGCGGGCGCGGCGGCGCATCTGCGCGAGGAGCTGGTGGCTGCTGAACGTGCCGACCGTCGCGAACGGGTCGTCGGCGCCGTCCAGGACGAGGTGGGTATGGGCGTCGACGAGGCCCGGCAGCAGCGTCGCCCCCGGCAGCGGGATGTGGTGGGCGTCGCGGGCGTCGCGGGCCGGGACGCTGCGGGCCGGGCCGGCCCACAGGATGATCTCGCCGCGGGTGAGGACGGCGGCGTCCCGGATCACCTGCTGGTCGCGGCCGGTGATCATCTGGTCGGCGGTCAGCAGGACCGGGCTCGCCTGGGCGGTGGTGTTCACGGCCGCTCCGCGCCGGCCGGGACGGCCTCGCCGAGGGCGACGGTGCGGCAGGCGGCGCGCACGGCGTCGACCAGCGGCTCGTGACGGCCCTTCTCCCAGTACACCTCGATGACGGTGGTGCCGCCGTCGACCCTGGCGCCGTGGCTCTGGCCGTCCGGGATCTCGAACGACTCGCCGGCGCGGACGGTACGGCGTTCGCCGCCGCGCTCCAGGTGGACGGCGCCGGTGACGACGATGCCCAGCTGCGGGCCGTGCCGGTGCGCGGGGACGCTTCCGCCCTCGGGGAACGACCACAGGACGGTCTGCCCCTGGCCGTCGCCGACGATCCGCGCGACGGCGCCGGGCATCCTGACCTTCGCCTGCGGCAGCCGTGACACCCACGCCGGCCAGCTCCTCAGGTCGCCGCCGCCGGGCGCGACGGCGACGGTGCGCGCCAGCGGCAGCATCGCGTACTCGCCGTCGTCGTCGACGTCGGCACCGAAGTTCCGCTCCGACAGCAGGTGGTAGTAGTCCAGGCGCAGCGCCTGCATCGCACGGTAGAGGACGGCGCTCTCCACCGGCTCGTGCCGGGCGACGGCGTCGGTGCGCAGCTCGGCGACGAGCGCCAGGTGCTCGCGGGCGTCGGCGACGTCGTCGGTGTCCAGCTGCGCCCACAGGTCCAGGAGCGCCGAGGCGTAGGGGCCCGGGTCGGGGGCGTGGAGGAGGCCGAGGTAGGCGACGGTGGCGAGCTGGAAGACGCCGAGGACGTCGCGGGTGTGGGAGCCCAGGCGGACGAGTTCGGCCGGGATGTCGTCGGCGATGAGGAAGCGGCCGAGCAGGGCGAGGAGCGCTTCGTGGGCGTGGGCGGTGTCGAGGGCCAACGGGTGGTTGAGCTCGCGGCCCTCGATGAGACCGGACACCGCGATGGCCTCCAGAACGCCAGACCAGGTCGACAGGGCATCGGCGGAGAGGATGTCGGCGTAGCGGGTGATGCCGTCCGCGCCGGGGGTGGCCATGGCACGCAGCGTCTCCAGCAGAGCCTTGCGCAGCCGGTGGCCGTCGCTGTCGCGGGCGCTGCCTTCGGCGCGGGAGGGGGTGAGGAGGTAGGTGGCGAGCTGGTGGACGATCAGCTCCAGGTCTTCGCGGGGGCCGGTGGCCGGCCGGGCGAAGCCCGCGCCGATCAGCGCGCCGGTCAACGGCTCGCCGCGGGCGGCCAGCCACAGGTCGGCGCCGAAGTGCCCGCGGGCGGTGGTGCCGGCCTTCACGGAGAAGCACGTCGCCAGCAGCCCGCGGTGCTCCTTCCCGAGGAAGTCGACGACCTGGTGCGCGAGGTCGTCGCCGTCCGCGTGGCAGGGCACGACGACGAGGTCCAGGTCGGACGCCAGGCGCCAGCGGTCCTGGCGGCGTTCGACGGCAGCTTCGCCGCGGGCGAGGGAGCCAGCCACCAGCAGCAGCGCCCCGCGGTCGGTGTCGCGCAGGAACTCCGTCGCGCTCTGGATGGCCTTGTCGACGGCGGCGCTCACCTCCTTCGCGGCGGCGGCGGGGACGAACAGGGTCCTGTCGAACAGCGGATTCACGAAGCGGTCCCATCGGGTAGCGACTGGAGAGAGGGGAGGGCGACGGCGGCCATGTCGACGCGGGCGGCGTGCGGCACGGCGGCCAGCAGCCGGTGCGCGGCCGTGCCGAGCGCGGTGGGGCGGCCGGTGCTCTCGGCGGCGGCGGTGGCGTAGGCGACGTCCTTGGCGAGGTTCGCGGCCGAGCAGCCGACGTCGGCCGGGTCGCGGCCGTGCGTGAACTGCCGGACGTAGGAGGCGGCGGGCGCGGCCCACCCGTACTCGCCGAGGACCGACAGCACCAGGTCCTCGTCGAGGCCGAGGGCACGGGCCAGGCCGAGCGCTTCGGCGACGCTGGCCAGCGCGATGCCGGCCGCCAGGTTGTGGACCAGCTTGTAGGAGGAGCCACTGCTGCTCGGGCCGAAGACGATGAGGCGCTCGGTGAAGCGGTCCAGGAGCGGCCGGGCCGCGGCGATGGCCTGCGCCTCGCCGCCGGCCAGGCCGATCAGCGTCCCGGCGCGGGCGCGTTCCCGGCCGCCGGTCAGCGGGCAGTCCACCGCCCGGATCCCGGCCGCCGAGCACGCCGCCGTCCACGCCCTGATGCGGGGCGCCGACAGCGTCGAGCACTCGACCGCCACCGCCCCGGGGGCGAGCCCGGCGATCGCCCCGGCCGGTCCGTCCCACACGGCGGCCGCCGCCTCGTCGTCGCCGACCAGGGCCAGCGCGGCGTCGGCGCCGGCCGCGGCCTGCCGCGCGTTCGCGCACACCGCCTCGCCCGGGGCGGCCGGCACGCGGCCCGGGGTGCGGTTGAACCAGCGCAGCCGGTACCGGCCGCGCAGGTGCGGCGCGATCGCCCGCGCCATCACCCCCGCGCCGAGCACCGCCACCACCGGCGCGCTCACCGCGCGCCCCGCCGCACACCGCGACGGGGCGCCGGGCGCGCCGAGGAACGCGACTGCGCGGGCACCGCCGCCAGCAGCACCTGCTGGGGATGGGGCTGCTGGGGCTGGGGCTCGCGTCCGGCGTACAGGCACCACACCATGGCCGGCCGCACCACCTGGACGATCGACAGCCCGGCGCGCTCGATCACGTCGACCGAGCCGATGCACGCGTCCGCGCGCCCGTCGACCACCATCTCCACGGCCAGCGGCTTCGCCGGCACGTACTGGCGCTCGACGCCCGGCAGCCATATCTCGGCGAACGACCGCGTCGCCGCGTGCAGCGCCACCGACGCCGGAGCCCCGCGCCGGTCCGGGCGCACCGCCAGCGCCATCGGCTTCGTCGGCTCCGTCCAGGAGTACCGGAGCCCCATGCGCCCGGCCCACCGGAAGTTCAGATCCACCCAGCAGTCGGCGACGTTCCCGTCCTCGACGCTGATGTCGATGTATCCGGCGCAGATCAGCGCCGCGCACCCGTCGCGCCAGGCGCGGTCCATCGCCGCCGGGAACGACTCGGCGTACACGACGTCGTGGAAGTACCGGGCGGCGTGCGACGCGTCCGTGCCGCGCGGCCCGAGGGTGACCACCCTCGGGAAGTCCCGGGGGACCAGCCCGGCCGGGACATCGGCGCCGGCCGGGCGCCGTTCCTTGCTGTCCGCCGTCCGTACGGAGGTCTGGCGCATCAAGGGGAGCCTCTTCCTGCTCAAAGGTCAGGGGGTGGAGAGGGGGGCTGTGCAGCGTGAACGGTGCCGGCCGCGCGCCGTAGGGGTTTCACGCGGCCGGCACCGGGACCTGGCCCGGCGGCCTCCACGGAAGGGAGGAGGAGGGAGACCGCCAGGAGGCCTGGTCCTGCCGGGCCGGACCGCTCGCACGGCCCGGCAGGACCAGAGGGGGAGGTGACGCCGGTTTCTCCACGGTCGTGGAACTGGCCGGCGCCGGATCCGTCCCGGGCGCCTACGGGGGGAGGCTGCCCGGGACGGAGAACAAGGAGGGGCCGCGTCAGGCGACGCCCTGGATCGGCAGCTGGAACAGCTGCCGCGGCCGGGCGACCGGAAGCCCCGGCACCGTACGGCGCGCGGCCGCGGCCGTGGCCTTGGCCCGCTCGGCGACGGTCAGCGAGCCGGGAAGCGGAAGCGTCGCGTGCACCGACTTGCCGCCGCCGCTGCGCCGGCGCCACTCCCAGGCGATCGACGACTTCGCCACCAGCGCCAGGCCGCGCCCGGACTCCTCGTCGGCGCCCGGCTTGCGCCACACCGGCGGCTGCGACGAGCCATCGCTGACCACCACGGCGAAGTTGCCGCGCGGCGTCAGCCAGAGCGAGACCGTAATCGGCCCGGCGTCCCCGGCGTGACGGACGGCGTTCGTCACCAACTCGCTGATGACGAGCATGATGCGGTCCTCGTACGGCTCGGTCAGCGGCAGCGGACACCACAGCCGCGCCGCCCGCAGGGCCCGGCGCCGCGCGATGCCGGCGCTCTGCGGCACCGGCTCGACGGTCCAGCTCTCCTGGGGCAGGTCCCACAACATCAACGGCTGCGTTGTCATCGTCCGACCCGCCAACCTGCTTGCTGGGAGAGGCCGTTGGGGCGCCGATGGCGCGCCTGTGCGACTCCCGTCAGTACTTTCGCCCGTCTGCCGGCCCTGAGCGGGTCGGGGACGTACGTGTCGAACCAGGCCGGTTTCCGGCACGGGCCGCCGATGGACGGCCGCAGAGTCAGGGGCATGTGGGACTCCGGGAAGCGTCGTGAACTGCGTAAATCCGGTTCACGCGTATCGCCGGGGAACGTCATGCCTGATCCGGGACACGCAAGACCGCCGAGCAAACCCCAACCGGCGCCCACCACAGGGAAGTGACGAGCCGTCACGGTGTGTTGGGAACAGAGTGCTCCCCTGTAGGTCCAACTGGCAAGCTTGTGACCGGGACTGGCATATTCGAAAACAAACGTTCTACGGATCCGCGCACCCACTGGGTGCCAAACTGCACCTACAGGTACGCTCGCGACACCTAGCGAGGAGGGGACAGCACCCGATGCCCAACAAGCGCGCCATCCCGACAGCTCGCCGCCGTCGTCTTGGCAAGGAACTCCGCAAGTACCGCAATGAGGCCAAGCTGAGCCTCGACCACATGGCCGGCCTCATGGGCGCGAAGTGGGACGGTCCGAAGGTCTCCCGCATCGAGAACGCCACCGCTCGGATCCACGGTCTCGACACGACCCGCTTCCTCGCGCACTGCGGGGTGACCGATCCCGAGATCGTCACCGAGATGGAGATCTTGGCCCGCAACGCCGGCAAGACCGGGTGGTGGAGCACCTACGACGGGATCGTTCCGAAGCCGCTTGAAGTCCTCATCGATGCCGAAGAAGAAGCGCTTGTGATGAGGCACTACTACGCCACGGTGCTCCCTGGGCTGCTACAGACCGGCGCCTACGCTCGCGAGATCACGACAGCAACCGCCACGCGCATCCCAAAGGAGCGGCATCCGGGCATCGTGGACGTCCGAATGGGACGCCAGGCAGTACTCACGCGACCGAACAACCCACCAGAGTGCATGTTCGTCATCCACGAGGCACTACTGATGCAGAAGTTCACCCCGCACCCCACCGTGATGCGCGAGCAGCTTCTACGGTTGATCGATGTCAGCGAGCTTCCACACGTGAACCTCCAAGTCATGCCGCTCGATGCCGGTCCGCACCCCGGCGCGGAGGGAAACCTCTCGATCCTCAAATACCCCAGGCCATGGCCAACGCTCGTCTCAATCGAAGCTGGTGGCGAGAGCCGCCAGCTGGAAGGCTCGGATGCTGAGTCCGAACGCTTCCTGAAGAACTTCGAGCTGATCATGGCCGCAGCGCTTCCCGCGGACCGATCGCGGGATCTCATCAGGCACCACATGAAAGGGCTCAAGTGACCACCGAGCACGCCGAGACGACGACCGCCCTGTATGCGATCGACGTGACCGGCCTGACCCGCTACAAGTCCCCCCTCAGCACTAACAACGACTCCTGCGTGGAGTTGAAGGACCTGCCGGGCGGCGGCCGGGTCGTCTACGACTCCAAGGACCTCAGCCGGCCCTCGCTGCGCTTCGGCGCGGCGGCCTGGGACGCGCTGGAGGACGCCATCCGCGACGGGCTCATCTGAGCGAAGTACCTGGAAGGAGACGCGTTTTGAGCACCGAGGTCGAGGCCAGAGCAGCCGAGAAGGCGGAGCTGTACGCCCTGGACCTGTCCCAGTTCCCGCGCTGGCGTTCCCCGCGCGGCACCGGCGACGACTACGTGGAGATCGTGCTGCTCCCCGAGGGAGCGCGCGCGATCGTCGACCCGAAGCGGCCGGACATCGAGCCGCTGCGGTACAACGCCGCCGAGTGGGCGGCTTTCACCGAAGGGGTCAGGCGCGGCCTGATCTGACCGGTATCCGCAACGCCAAGGGCCGGTTCCTCCCCGTCCATAGCAGGGAGGAACCGGCCCTTCGGCGTACGCGTGTTCACATTCCCTACACCGGTAACCAGCCAAACCCGCAGCGCGGACTCGGGTCGGGACCAACTGGTCCCGACCCTGCTGTCCCGCCGCCTCGCTACGCTGGCGATCATGGTCCAACCGTTCGGTGGCTGGGAGCTGATCACCGGCCCCGCCTTCCGCCCCCTGCTGGTGCGCCTCACCGTGCTCGGGCCCGACCTCGCGCCCCCGGCCGACCCCGATCCCGTGCTGATCGAGATCCCGCCGCCGACCGACACCCATAACCGGCGCCCGCTTCTCGACCCGTGGTGGGCGTCGATCGAGCACGCGATGCCTGTGCTGCCGGCGGCTGCGACCCCCGGGGACCTGATCACCGCGGCCGGTGTCCACCACGCCACGATCGGCCTGACGATCCCGTACCACGACCAGCTCCCGGCCGCCGACTTCGCGTGCGAGCTGTGGGCGCCGGCCCCCGACCCCGCCGAGACCGGTCTCTGGACCTACCTCGTCGCCCCGCGCCTGGCCGCGCCCGATGTCGAGCTCCACTACGGGCGCCTGCGGATCTACGCCGACACCCTGCTCCCCAACCGGTGGGGCCGCGGCCCTTACCCCGTCGAAAGCGGCCCCCGGGGCGAACCGAGCACGCTGAGGACTCCGATCGAGCCGGACAGCCACTACCGGCTCCAGGTCGTCGAGAACCCGCCGCCTCTCACCGTGAGCGGCCACTGCTTCTGATCCGCGCACCGTGCCGGTTAACGGAGAATGATCTTGTGGCGCGGATGCTGCCGCGGTGGTGCGGCGCCATTCTGGAGGCATGGCCTCCGAAGAGCACGAGGAGATCCCGCCCGCCGCGGTGGACGACCTGGTGGAGCTGGCCGACGGCGACGCCGCCGAGGTGGTGGAGATGCTGCACGCGTTCGGCCTGGACGACGAGGCCGACCTCCTCGAAGAGGAGAACGAGCTGCTTGAGGACGACGAGGACGACGACGAGGAGTTGTGAGTGCTCGCGGGCGGTCCGGCGGGGCGCCCCCTTCGATCCCGCGCTGCGGGTCCCGTCGATCCGCGCAATCGCGGCAAGACAATCTGGAGCCGATCCCGCACTGCGGGTCAACCAGCCGTGGACCGGCTACGGCGTCCTGCACGCGAACGCTCGATCCCCGCACCTGCGGGGCGCACACCCAAGAGCCCGAATTCCGACATCGACGGGGCCCGGACGATCCCCACGAGGGGACCAGCATGCCCGCGATCGCCAACGAACGCTTCGTGACAGGTGATTCCGCCGCTGCGGACCGGTACCGCGCTGCACGAGCCACGCGCGGGCCGGTACTTGCGGCGATCCCGCGCCTGCGGGCCTTGACCTCCTCGTGCGTCAAGAGGACACGAGTCTCGCACCTGCGAGAAGCAACTCCACCCGCAGGCGGCGCCTCTCGCCTACCAGGACCGATCCCCGCACCTGCGGGACCAAGATGACGGTCGTGACGGGCGCCATCGAGAACGACCAATCCCCGCCGCTGCGGGTGCGCAGCGATCGCGCACAGCTCATTGGGTGAGATGGGTGGAGTGATCTCCGCTGCTGCGGAAGCGGCGACAGCCAGGGCGTCCGGCTCGTTGCTGGTACGGCTGATTCCGCGTCTGCGGGTTCGACACCGCGCTCTCCATCTCTACCGCGACCGCGTCGGGGTAATCCCGCGCCTGCGGGTTCGACGGCTCCCGCTTGGCGGCGTCCCGAACATGCTGGGAGCGATCCCCGCGGCTGCGGGTTCGACTCGGGCTGGCTGTTCGCCCGTACTTCCTCCAGAGAGCGATCCCCGCGCCTGCGGGCTCGACGGGTCCACGGTGGGGCCCGTCATGGCCTGTTCGGGGTGATCCCCGCGCCTGCGGGTTCGATGGCGTAGCGTACGGCCTCGACACGAGCCGCGAGGACCAATCCCCGCGCCTGCGGGTTCGATAGACGGGCGACCAAGCTGCAGGCCTCCAGGAGGGACCAATCCCCGCGCCTGCGGGTTCGATCAGCCTCGACTGGACCCTGATCCCACGTTGCCGGACCAATCCCCGCGCCTGCGGGTTCGATCGGTTCCTGGTGGCGCCGCCGCGCTCCGTCTTCGACCAATCCCCGCGCCTGCGGGTTCGATCGCAACAGCGAGGTCCAGGACGTGGCCGTCCTGGACCAATCCCCGCGCCTGCGGGTTCGATGCTTCGTGACCAGCGGTGTTCTCTGGCACGGACAGCATTCTGCCTCACGAAGGCAACCGCGGCGGGGCTGGGGCGCCTCTGGTCTCTGGAACGGGCTGTCCGGGTGCGTCAGCCGGACAGCAGACGCGCTCGTCCCTACGCTGGAACCGTGAGCGTGTACTCCTTCCCCAGCGTTCCGCTCGACCGGTCCACCGGCCAGGGCGTCGCCGTGGTGGTCACCAACCAGCACGGTCAGGTACTCCTGCACCGCCCCTACCGTGCGGCCGGCCGCCGGGCCCGGTGGATGGTCCTCACCGCCCCGCTGCGCGGCAGGGAGCTGCCCACGCACACCGCGCTGCGCCTGATCCGCGAGACGATGCGCGGTGTCGTGGACGACACCGACGTGACGGAGCTGTTCCAGCTGGAAGGGCTCCCCGCGCCGCTGGCGCAGCTGGCCGTGTTCGCCGTGTCCTGGCACACGGACGCCGAAGGGCCCGTCACCCCCGCGTTCGGGTTCACCGAGAGCTGCTTCCTCGAGGTCGAGCAGGCCCGCACGGTGCCCTGCGACCCGCACACCGAACAGGTCCTCGACACCTACCTCGCGGACCTGCCGGAGTGGGAGCGGATGCGGGGGATCACCGACGCCTGGGAACCGGCCCGGCGCCCACAGCGCCCGGACCCGCGCCGCCACCTCGCCCGCCACCTCACCCCGGTGCCGGACGGCATGGGGCTGGCGGCGCCCCCCGGCCCCGGCGGCCGCGGCGCCGGGGCCCGGCCGGCGTTCCGCCTCGAAGCCCTCACCGTGCATCCGGACGACGACGCCCTGGACTCGCCCATGCCGGCGCCCACGGCGCTCACCGCCGCCGCGCAGCGTCCGGCCCCAGCCGCGGCCCGGCTGCGCAGGCTCCTCGCCCCCGACCCGTCCGCGCTCCCGGCCACCGGGTCGCCCGTGCACGTGGTCCCGGCCGTGGACCGGCCGGCCGCCACGATCCTCAACGCCCTCGCCCCGCGCCCGTGGGCCACGGCTCCCGAGGACGGCGACGAGCCGGCCCCCGCCGCCGCCGTCCCGGCCACGCCGCGCACGTCCGCGATGAACCTGCGCCACCTGCTGGCGCCGCTGCCGCCCCGCTGACCACGGAGACGACCTGACCATGGCGCTCACCCTCGACGACCTGATCTCCGCCACCACCGCGTGCACGGGCACCGGCCAGGACGTGACGGACTGCCGGGTCAAGGCCGTGCGCAAGCTGATCGGCGCCAACCCGGGCGATGACCTCGCGGAGTTGGACGATCAGGTCGTCGCTGCGTTCGACGAGATGCTGCCTCCCGAGGACGGCCGCGCGGTCGCCGGCCCGGCGCTGCGCCGTCTCGGGCTGCTCGTCGATGTGGCGTGCGCGGTGCGCCTGGCGCAGGTGGACCTGGCCGCCGAGGAGGCCTCGAAGGCCGCCGAGCGTGTGCAGCGCGCGGCCCTCACCCGGGATCTCACCGCGCGTCTGGCCGGCAAGAAGGTCGTCGAGGACAAGGAGCCGATCGTCAACGGCGGCCTGCCGACGATCGACGGGCAGCTCGCCGCCGTGCGCCGGCCGGGCCCGGTCGGTGCGGCGGTGAAGATCCTCAAAGGTCTCGGCGCGCACCCGGGTGCCCGATAGCATCAGCACCTGCTGCCGGATCGTCCCTGCTCGGGGAGCGGTGGCACGGGCCGCACCATGCGGGATTCTCCGAGGGTTGAGCCGCGCGACTTCACGGCTCTTGGCCCGGCTCCCCGCAGGCGCGGGGATCTTCTCAGCTCGAAATCGCCCCCCGGGGTGGACTGTAGGGGTCCCGCAGGCGCGGGGATCGGCCCGAGTCGGGCAACACCAGGTTCCTGGAGGCGGTATCCGCTTCGCACCGCGCGAAGATCGGGCCTCGTAGAGGCTCAGCAGCACCGTGGTCTCCGGCCGGCGCGCCGCCCGGGAGGAGTCCGTCTGCGGGGAGGCTGGTGTGCGCCGGCATCGGGGCCCGCAGCCGCGGGGATCGGGCCGAGCACCGCCGTGTCGAGTCCGTCCGGGCCCGGCAGCCGCCCGCAGACGCGGGAATCCTCCGTCGATGCGCCGCATCGCCGGGGAGAACGTCCTCGCGCTCCCGCAGCCGCGAGGATCGGACGCTGCTGCTGTCCCGCATGGTGGGCACCGGCGCCGGGGCCCGCAGCGCGGGCATCGGTCTGGGGGCGGGAAGTCGAGCCTTCTCGGGCTCGCCGCAGGCCCGCACCGCGCGGGCATCACGGCAGGGAGGTCAGTGCCGGCGCAGCGCCCACACGGCGGCCGCGGCGGCGACGGCGAGGACCAGGAGCAGGGCGACGACGCCCGCGATCGGCCACGTGCGGTCGTCGTCACGGTCTCCCGGGTGGCGGGGGAGTGCCTGGGCGGCGGTGTAGGAGACGAGCCAGGGACTGACGGCGGCCGGCTCGTGGACGACGACCATGGTGGGCGGTTGGCAGGCCGGCCGTACGGCGACGGGGATCTTCGGCATGGCGGGGGCCTTCGGCGCCGCCGGTGCCTTCGGAGCGGCCGGCGCTTTCTGCAGGTTCACCTTCGGGGCCGCGGGCGGCTTCGGGACGGCCGGGGGCTTGGGGGCGGGAACGCCGGTGTTCATGCGGTGATCCTGCCCGGCCGCGGGGCCGCTCAGAGGCGGCCGGCCGGGTGACGCGCGGGGCTCAGCGGTGGATGCTCGTCGGGTGCCCGCACGCTCGGCAGGTGCGGCGCAGCAGCTTGGTGGCACCGAGGGTGTAGACGGCGGCCAGGGCGCGGCCGGTCTTGCGCAGGGCCTCCGCGGTGAGGCTGTTGCGGCAGGAGGTGCAGTTCTGGCAGCCAGTCTGGACCTTGACCATGGGTGGTTCCCCCCGGGGATTCGGTGGTGCGTATCCGGTGGAGTCTAGAAGGGCGTCCGGGTGGGATGATCTGCGGGTGCTCCCCGCAGGGCGGTCGCGGGGATCGGGTGCTCGCCAGCGCGTAGCAGGTAGCTGGTGATCGTGGTCCCGCAGGTGCGGGAATCGGCTGTCCCTGTACGTGCTGAACGTCCTGTACGGGCGGTGTTGCCCGCAGGTGCGGGATCGGCTCACGCTCGGCCATGGGTGGCCAACGGCGGTTTCCCGCAGGCGCGGGATCACGGCGCGCGGCGACGGCGTCGGGTAGGAGGAAGGTCACCTTGGTGGCCAGGGTGCCTCGGCACACCCTGGCGATAGGTTTTACTCATCCACAAGCGATTGCAAAAGTGTGGGGAGAAACCTCGTCATGACAACTTCCGCGCGCCCCCCTTGGGCTGGACGCGACCCCTGTTGCATCGATTTGCAGCGGCCTTGCCACCTCGGCCGCCTCGGCCGCCCGGCCGCGCCGGTCGCGGTGAGCGGGGGCCGGGAACGCCGGGGATCCTGTCGCGACGCCTACCGGCTGTGACCGGGTCCGGCCTCGGGCGCGTCCGGCCGGACGTCCCAGGGGCGCACCGGGAGTTCGTAGATCCGTCCGCCGATTCCTCGCGGAAATCCGTAGAGATCGGCTACGCAGCGTTGCATCTGCGGCCCTTCTTCAGCCCCGAGGAGATGGGTGTAGACAATCCGTCTGAACTCTCCGTAGTCGTCCATGTCCCCAACGTTGGAATTCCCGATAGGCCTGTATCCCAGGCGCCGGTGCCAGTAGGTACGTTCCCGCTCGATGCGGTCGAGCAGCCGATCTTTTGGCATGGACGCCGCTTGTCGGTCCGTCAGCCTTCGAAACGCAGGCATCACGGATCCCCCTTCCCCGTAATTCGGTGAATCAGCATCGCATTACGTCTAGCCGAAAAGAACACGAAAGGATGGCAATCATGAGCCGGCCGTATAATCCGGCACCCGGTTCGCACACCCGCGCCACCCCGGACCACTGCCTCGCCATGGAACACCTTCTCGATGGAACCCACAGCGAAGTGACAGTCACTCACGGTGTTCTCCGGATGGATCACCGGCGCGCCCCGCACCGCATCTGCGTACGGCACGACGACCACGGCCGCCTCGCCCTCCTGACCGTCGGAGCCGCCGTCACCGCGCAGCACCTCGGCCCGATCGCCGCCGCCCTGATCGCCTGCGCGCCACCGCCGCGCGACCGCAACAACAGCACCCGGCCGCCGGGACACCTCAACGGGCCCTCCATCCACACCGTGTGCCGCATGCGCCCCGACAACCGCGAACCGGCCCTCCTCGACCACCGCGGTGCCCGCTGGAAGATCCCCGGCGCCACCGCCGAGATCGCGCCGAGCAGCATCGTCGTCCACGCCACCGACAACGGCGCCCTGTACGTCCGCGCGGCCCTCAGCGAACCCGACTGGGACACCTGGAACGCCGCCCGCCTGACCGACACGATGCTGTGGGCCCTCGCCGCCCCCGGCGGGCGGCACATGGTGCGCACCACCGCCCCGAAGGGATGGGTGCGCCCCGCCGACGCCGGCCTCGCGGGGGCCGGCCTGAACAAGCCCGGCCGCCGCGCCGGCCTCCTGCACGACGGCGCCTCCACCTGGCACTGCTCGTGCGGCATATCCGGCGCGGCCGACAATCGGTTCCTCGCCCGCGACGCCGGCCGGCGCCACGCCGAACAGGCCCTCTCGTTGGAGACGTCATGAACCGTGAGATCAGCGAGCCCATGGAACGCGTGTGGACCTTTTCCACCGCCCGGTCGCCCTTCACCGCCACGACCGCCGAACTCGTCATGCAGCCGGACGCCGACTGGTACCCGGAGGTCCGGCGCCGGGCCATCGACGGCGGCTTCACCGTCGCCCCGATGCCGATGCGCTGCGCCCCGTGCGTCGTCCTCGTGCGCGCCGGCCGCTTCGCCGAGCTCCAGTTCGCGGGCGAGTTCGCCGTCAACGCCTACACCTGCGAACCACCTTTCCCGGTGACCTCCGAGTGGATGGCCGCCGCGATGGCCCAGCACGCCGTCCACGTCGTCGTCATGCCCCCGGGCACCTGGAAGGCCCAACTCCCGGAGTCCGGCCACGTCTTCGACGACCCGGGGCCGGTCGACACCTACCGGCGCGACCTCGACCGGGCGCTGATCGGCGGCCGGTCACTGTGGGCGATCGCGAAACCGGTCTTCGAGTGACCGGTGGGGCGCGGGGTGGCGCGGGGTGGCGCACACCCTGACGCCACCACCCTCCCCGGTGATAGCATTTACTCAACATCAAATGACGGAGGTTCCGCCGGCATGACCACGATCGACCACACCGACCCCGCCATCAACGAACTCGCCAGGGTCGTCCTCGCCCTCGCCCACCGCTGCGCCGCCAACGCCGAAGCCGCCGCCGAACACATCGGCCACCGCCTCCTGTCCACCACACCCCTGCCCTCCGACGACATCGAGCACTACCAGAACACCGCCCGCGAACTCGCCATCTGGCGCCGCCTGGAAGCCTTCGACCCCCGCCTCGCCGACAACCCGGCGCCGCTGCTGCGCAAGCTCGTCCGCTTCCACAACGGCGAGATCTCGATGCCCGACATCCTCCTGGGCCCCGACGCCGAACCCGGCGACGCCGACAGGGCCCGCGACGCCTTCGCCGCCCTCACCGACTTCGTCACCGTCCTATGCGACAACTGACCGCACCCACCGTGACGGCAACCCGACCGCTCCACCTCACGGAAGGACCCCCATCCCCATGACCGCCCCCAAGCCCCTCAACATCGGCGGCGCCGCCCACTTCCTGCGCGAACGCGCCGAGTTCCTGCGCGTCACCGCCCCGCCGTACGCCGAGGAGCGCTTCACCTTCATCGCGGCCAACGCCTACGATCAGGCCGCCCGCGAAGTGGAGACCATCCCGCACTTCGACCAGGATGGGCTCGCTGTCGGCGAACAGGGCCACGTCCCCGTCTCGTTCCTGCGCATCCTGGCGGACGGCGAGTACCACGAACGGATGGCCCTCGGCGACCGCGCCACCCTGCGCCACGCCCTCGCCGTCCTCCTCAACGACACCCGGAAGGCACCCGACGAGTGACCGACACCCCGACCACCGAGAAGCCGTCCGTCGGCACAGCGCCCGCGGACGGCTTCTACGACCCGGACTGCACCTGCTCCTTCTGGGAGCCGATCGGCCGCATCTGGTGCGCGCACTGCCGTACGGACGGCCCGCTCCCCGGCAGCTTCGCCGACCCCGCCGCCTACCCTTCCGACCTCCACGCCTGATCCGGGAGACCCGCATGAGCGAGCCCGCCCCGCAGACCGCCGCCGACATCGCCCGCCGCATCCTGGCCGACATCGCCGATGGCCGCACCGTCGACACCGACGAACACCACCCGATCACCCCCGAGCAGGCCCGGGTAGCCCTCGGCCTCGACTTCGAGCCCACCACCCGCATCGACCGGCCCGGACAGCACCGCGCCCCGCGCGCCGACATCATCCTCGGCGCGTACGCCGACGCCCTGGGCGAGTCCACCGATCCCGACGCCTCCACCTGGCAGGCCGCTCTCCGGTGGGCCTGCGCCCGCTTCCACGACGGCGCCCCGACCGTGCAGGCGCGCGCCGACCAGGACTTCACCCGCAAGTTCGGCACCACCCCCTGGGCGAGCCTCGCCGCCCGGGACTGACCGACATCACGCCGACCGCCGCCGGGCTGTCCCCGCCGGCCGCGATCGTGGAGACCGGCCGCACCACCACGGTGCGGCCGGTCTTCGCCGTTCGGGAGGATGGCCGGTCGTGATGAAGCCGGAGAACGCCGTCAAGCACCTGCTCCACCTCGCGCGCCAGTTCACCGCCGAGGACCACGACGCCACCCAGCTCGCCCGCTGGCCGGCCGCCGACGACACATGGGCCGAGCAGGGTCCGGCCGCGGGCTGCCTGGCCATCTGCCACCGCTACGCCGACCACCTGTGGAAACGCCACGGCATCGAGGCCGTCCCCGTCCACCTCGCCGACGACCCGCTTTTCGCCGGATTCGCGACCTCGGTCGGCGAGCACGTCATCGTCGTCGCCCTCGTCGGCGACTTCATGATCGCCACCGACCTCTGCAGCCGCATCTTCTACAACGTCCAAACCCTCGACGGCCACGACCTCTTCGACCCCGACACCGTCACCGACCCGCTGGTCTGGCTCCTCGAACCCGGCTGGCACGGGCACCACCCCCTCCTGGGCGATGCCCTCCAGACCGTTCTGCCCTGGGGATGAGCAGCGACAGCCACCCTGCGCCAATCGACCCCCGTGATGCAGAATGTCCCTCCAGAAGCAGACTCCTGCTGGTCAGGAAGTCTCCGACCCGCACGCGCGGGAATCTGCCCAAGAAGTCACTGCTGCCCGGACAGATCGTCGACTCCGACCCGCACGCGCGGGAATCTGCCCTCGTGGCCGGACTCCTCTTGATGCACCCATGACTCCGACCCGCACGCGCGGGAATCTGGCTTCTTCTCCTCACTGGTCCACGGCTATTCAGGACTCCAACCCGCACGCGCGGGAATCTGCCCTTGCGTAGGAGCGCGCCCTCGCGCCGGAAGCGCTCCGATCCGCACGCGCGGGAATCTGCCCTGCTCGATGCAGCCCGCCTCGGACGGGCCGGTCTCCGACCCGCACGCGCGGGAATCTGCCTGACATCGGCCTGCACCCCCTGGCCGACCTCCTGTCCGACCCGCACGCGCGTGCGGGAATCTGCCCGTGCGTTCCCTCATTGCGGAACAGCTTCCTTCCTCCGACCCGCACGCGCGGGAATCTGTCCATGGCAAGGCCCCGGTCCTGGGTGCGGGACCGTTCCGACCCGCACGCGCGGGAATCTGTCGTCGTTCAAGCGGCCGGTGAAGACGGGGCGCCCCTCCGACCCGCAGGCGCGGGATCGATCCGCAGCGTCAGCCGCCACAAGGCGGAGCTGCTGCTTTGGTCCCGCAGCGCGGGGATCTTCCCTCGGTCACCAGTTACCAACGGGGAGCGGTCAGTTCGGCTCCGCAGGCGCGGAATCCGCCCAGCGCCTCCCCACTGCTGCGCACATGGCCATAGTGGTCCCGCAGATGCGGGAATCGGATCAACACCACCAGCACCGTCCCGTCCTGTGTGCTGGCGGTCCCGCAGCGGCGGGGATCCTGCCAGGGAGTCCGGGGTGAGGGCGGCGCCCTTCCGAATGAACCCGCAGGCGCGGGAATCTGCTCTCGCAGCGGCCGTTCCCGACGTCGGCGCCCCGACTGGTCCCGCACATGCGGGATCTGGCCAAGCTGTTCACGGTGCGGATCACGCTGCCGCCCCGGGCCCGCACGCGCGGACATCCCCCGCGGTGGGATCCTCTCACCGGACACTCCTCCCGCACCGTGCGGGAATCGGACGCGCTCCAGGTGGTCGACGAACCGCAGCTTTCGGCGCCCCGCACCGTGCGGGATCGGTCCCAGGCGACCACGTCAGCGAGGCCGGGTTCCTCGCCTTCGGCCCGCACGCGCGGGAATTCCCCGGTCGGTCCCGGCGAGAACGACGTCCGGCGTCCTCTTCGCGCCCGCGCGCGATCCCTCCTCTATCGCCGAGACCGGAGAACCCGGAGAGACGGCGCCCCGCAGCACGGGGATCGCTCCTCCATCGGAGAGACGCGCCGTCAGGCGTCCCGCAGCGCGGGATCGGTCCCAGGCGACTACTGCGGCGAGGCCTGGTTCCTCGTCTCCGGTCCGCACGCGCGGGCATCTTCCGGGAGGTTTTCACCAGGGTGCGGATCACCTTGCGCACCAGTGACCTCCCCACCCCCCATCGATAGCGTTTGCTCATCGCCAAACGGGCGACATCGTGAAGGGGAACACCACCATGACCACCACCGAGGACACCCGCAAGCGCATAACGATCACCCACACCTGGGAGGACGGCACCCTGCTGACCGGCTCCTCCAAGGGCGACGGCATCTTCGAGCTGCTGCGCAACAACTACTCCGAGTTCCGCTACATGCGCAGCATCCGCCTGTTCGGGATCTACCGCTCCCACGACGACGAGGCCAACGAGTACGCGATCAACCGGTGCAAGGCCCTCCTCGAGGGCACCGGCCGCTTCGTTGTCGACGTGCAGATCGACAACACCCAGACCCGCTCCTTCGCCGACGCCGAGCAGGAGCGCTACGACAACGCCGCCGGCCGCGCCGAGCGGTACAGCGAGCTGGCCGACAACGCCTCCGGCCGCTCCACCGCCGCGCACCGCGCCGCGCACCGCGCCCTGGACGGCATCGAACCCGGCCAGCCGATCCTGCGCGGCCACCACTCCGAGCGCGGCCACCGCCGGGCCATCGGCCGCTCCGACGCCGCGATGCGCCGCTCGATCGACGAGCAGGACAAGGCGGCCTACCACGCCGGCCGCGCCGCCGCCGCCGAGCACTTCGAGGAGTTCCGCCGCAACCCGGGGCGCACCCTGCGCCGTATCAAGGGCCTGGAGGCCGATCTGCGCGGCTTCGACCGCAACCACCCGAGCGGCCAGGACTCCCCGCGCCGGGCCCGGATCGTGGAGCAGATCGAGTACTGGCAGGGCGTCATCAAGGAGGCCGAGGCCAAGGGCTTCAAGGTCTGGGGGCCGGACGACTTCGAGAAGGGCGACTACTTCCTCTCCCGCGGGCAGTGGTGGAAAGTGCTGCGCGTCAACAAGGTCTCGCTGACGGGGCCGCACCTGTTCAACCAGCGCCACATCGTGGAGAAGGACACCTCCCGGATGGGCACCTTCAAGTACACCTTCGACGAGATCAAGGGACGCAAGAGCCCCGAGGAGATGACTGCCTACCGCGAGGAACTGGCGGCCAAGGCCGCCGAGAAGGCCGCCCAGGGGTCGGACGCGGCGGCCTGACGGGCCGACGGTCTGCGGGGGCGCAGCAGGGCGGCGCGAGAGGGAATGTGCCGCGTTTCGGAGCGCCCCCGCAGATCAATGCTATAGGTTTTACTCAACATTGAGCGGCTCGAATAGCCATCGAGGAAACCCATGATCAACCTGCGCCACGTCACCACCCACTACACCGACAACGAGACCGAACGCCACCGCACCACCATCCACGCCAACTGCTCCCACCCCGCCACCACCAGCGGCACCCCGGCCGGCACCTACCCGGACGAGACCTCCGCCCTCATCGCCGCCGCGCGCCGCGGCCACCGCCTGCACTGGTGCACCCTCTCCAGTCTGGAGCCCGTCCACCCCCGCACCACCACCCTCAAGGGCGCGGGCCTGTGGACCGTCATCGTCGACAACGGCACCGACGCCCACGCCACCGACCACGGCGGCCTCTACCACACCACCGACATCCGCCAGTTCGTGGTCTGCGCCCACAGCGCCGACACCGTCCAGCGCGTCATCGAGCAGATCGGCATCGACGAAGGCGCCGGCCCCGCTGCCGGCAACGACATGGGCCCCTGGCAGATCCTCGCGATCAACCCCTCGCCGCCGGCACGCCGCCACGGCCAGTGGGACACCGTCCTCGCCTGGTCCGCCGACGACTGGGAGAGCGCGGACTTCATGGACAAGTTCGACATCCTCCCGCTGACCCCCGCGTGAACATCCGCCTCGACCTCGCGTGGCGCGTCGACCTCGACCGGTGGATCGAGGAGACCGGCCTGGCCGCCGACGACCCGCTGCGCGAGGTCAGCCACTACCTGTCCGACCAGCCATCGTGCATCACGATCCTCAGCACGGACGGCTGCCCCGGCTACCTGACCAGCGAGAACGGCGACGGCTGGCGCCTGAGCGAGGACTGGTCGCTCGCCGGACGCATCGGGAAGCTGCGCACCGTGTGGCACTTCGACTGCCCGGCCGAGGAGTGGATCGCCTGGCGTGAGGAGTACTCCTGCTCGATCACCGAGGATCCGGTGCCGCGCGGGCGGGCACGGGAGGACGCGACGGCGGTGCTGATCTGGGAGCTGTTCAACGCGACGCTGCTCTCGGCCTGCGAGGCCGCCGTGCGGGTCCGGCACCCGTTCGACCTGGAGCTGCCGCACCGGTGGCGCCTGGACCCCTCGCTGGCGAGGAAGGCGTGGCCGCGGCGGATTCGCTGGTAGCAGTGACACCCCAACACCCCGCGCGATAGCATTTACTCATCATGAGAGGAATGGCTGTGCTGGACCCGAACATCACCTACGTCCTGGCCCCCGAGGCCGTGACCGTGCGCCAGCTCACCGAGCTGTTCACCGACGTCCCCAACCTCCTCGACAGCAACAGCACCGGCTACCGCTGCCTCGTCTGCGACGCCATGAGCCCCGTCACCATCCCCGACGAACCCGACGACCAGGTCCACCTGTGGCACCGCGCCCACACCGCGGACACCGGCCACGCAAGCTTCCACCGCTTCGACCTCGTGCGCCGCCACATCACCACCCCGGTGCCCCAGCACAGCTGACCGCCACCACGGCGCCGGCCACCCGGCCGGCGCCCCGACCGCCCCGAGACAAGGACCACGATGCACGCCGCGTACCCCGACACCGCCGCCCGCTTCGCCAACGCCGCGGCCGAAGCCCTCACCGGGCACCGCAACAACTACGGCGCCGAAACCGCGTTCTGCCAGACCATCCACGGACGCCTGCTCATCGCCTCCTGGAACGACTCCGAGGAGACCTGGAGCCTGCACCTCACCGAGACGCAGACCATCTCCATCTTCGAGAACGTCAACGGCGTCACCACCCCCGAACTCAGCACCACCCTGCGCACCCTCTACTTCGGCCTGTTCGCCCGCATCGCGGCCCACGAGGGCTTCTTCACCCCCAGCGACCTGGCCCTCGTCCGCGCCGTCTCCACCGCCCACGAGGAGTACATCGCCGACCTCGGATCGGCCGCCCGGCCGGCACATCACACCCTCGACACCCCCAGCACCCCGACCTCCGACGGCTACTCCATCACCACCGCCGCGGACAACAAGGGCATCGCCCTGCGCCTGTTCGCCGCCAGCTTCACGCGCCCCATGCTCGCCGAGTACCGCGAGGTCCCCGCCCACGCACTCCCCGGCGCGATCCGCCTCCTCGTCCAGCAGCTCAACCACCACCGCCGCATCACCGCCGAACGCGAGTCCTTCACCCTCGACACCACCATCGTCAAGGTCTTCACCGACTACCTCGCCACCCGCAGCCGCGACGCCGGCGACCTCACCGCCCTCGCCGCCCGCTTCATCGGCGCCATCGCCGCCATGACCCCCGATCCGGCCGCCACCTTCGACGACGCCCGCGCCCACACCCCCCACCTCGGCAGCGACCCCGAACCCCACGACATCGCCGCACGCCGCGACTGGCTCACCGCCCTCGGCCAGCAGCTCACCGCCCGCGCCGACACCGTCAACGCCCAGCTCGCACGCCGCGAGCAGGACCTCACCGAAGCCCGCGGCCTGCGCGACGACGCCTTCACCAAGGACCTCCAGCAGGCCCTGAACCACACCGCCGCCCGCCACGACACCCTCACCCAGCTTGCCGAGCAGGCCACCAAGAACGCCATCGCCTTCGACAGCGAACACCCCGAGGACGAGTAGCCCGCGTGATCGCCCTGCGGACCGCACCACCAGGCCGATACGGTCCGGTGGTGCGATCCGCTCGGCGGCCACACAGCCCGTCCGACCCCGACCACCACCGAGGACACCCCCGTGCCGAAGAACCAGCGCCACGCCGCCGACTACGCCCAGGACGCCGCCGAAGCGATCCGTGAGTACAACCACCTCACCCTCAACAGCCCCGCCACCGCGCTGCCCTACCCCTCCTCGATCGGCGACAGCCTCCTCGCCCTGGAGTCCCTCGCCGCCCGGCTCCCGCAGGCCCTGCACCAGACCTCCCACCGCGTCGGCGTCATCGCCAAGGACCCCGCCGCCTTCACCACCAGCGACGTCGGGGCCGCCCAGGCCGCCACCGAGATCGGACACGCCCTCAAGGCCGCGACCGCCGCCGCCACCGAACTCGCACGCCTCCTGCGCCTGTCCGCCTCCCTCGCCAACACCATCGCCCTGCGCGTCGACGACGAGCTCGACACCGAGCAGCACCAGGACGAGGACGAGCAGCCGTGACCGCCAACACCGCCCTCGACTACCCGGCCGGCACCCGCGTCTACCGGCGCGACCAACTCCCGTGGGCCCTCGACGTCCCCGGCGCCACCGGCATCATCACGGCCTCCGAAACCGGCCCCTGCGGCATCGTCTTCCACGTCCTTACCACCACGGCCCTCACCATCCCGCCGAGCGGCACCAACCCCTTCGGCACCGTGCTGCGCATGGACCACGCCGACCTGGCGGCGGCCTACCCGCTGGTCCCCGACCCGCGGCTCCTGGACGACCTCGACCGGCACAACCCCCACCGCGACCTCACCGAAGCCCAGCGCGACCAGGCCGCTTCCTACCTCACCGCTCACCGCGACGAATGCGTCACCGCTCGGTGGAGCGCGCGCCAGGCCACCGCCTGGCACGACGTGCTGCTCGCGCGCACCGACACCGAGCTGTGGATCGCCTACCTCCAGGCCCGCACCCAGCACGCTTACGCGCAGCGGCACGGCGCCCACCGCGCCGGCCGCAGGGCGTCATGAGCACCCAGACATCGGGACCAACTGGTCCCGACCTGACGCCGGAGCTGCTGGAGGCCAACCGCGCCCGACACCGCGCCGACATGGCCGCTACCGCCGCCGCTCACGCCGAGTGGGCGCGCACCCACCGCCTCGTCGCGAACTGCCGCGACTGCGACCGCGTCACCGCCGTCCACGTGCCGCGCGGCGGCGACGGCACCGTGGTCATCACCGCCTGGCACAAACGTCCCACCGAAGACGGCCACCGCGAGTGGTGCCGCACCGAAATCGACTCCGACGACACCCGATGGGAACTCCGCGATGCCTGACGCCCCCGACACCCCGACCCTGCCGGTCGACCCGAAGACCACCACGGCCCGCGAGGCCTTCCAGCAGATGGCCGTCGCCTCCGCCTACCTCACTGACGAAGGTTGGCTCGCCGACGCCACCGAGACGGACACCTCTGAGCAGTACGCCGAACTGATCGAAGCCGTCCAGACGTTCATCGGTCTCACCTACGAAGCGGCGGCCGAAGCCGACTTGCAGCCGCAGCGGTTCGTGCGCCCCAACGGCGAGGTCTTCGACGAGGGGCACCACACCACCGCCGTCTTCGAAAGCCGCGAACGCGCCTTCCGCTTCCTCATGGGCCTCGTGAAGTAACCCCGTATCCCTGGCCGGCCGGGGCGCCTCTCCGAACACCGCCCCGGCCGGCCCGAGGCACAAGGACAACGACATGGACGACCACAGGTTCTCGACCAACCCGTACGACGACGACGTCGACGACGACGACGTTCCTTGGGAGACGACACCGGTCTGCGACCCCCGTACCGGCGCCGTGCGCGTGATCGGCCCCGACAAGTGCACCACCTGCATCTACCGCAAAGACAGCGCCTTGAAGCTGGCCCCCGGGCGCCTCAAGTCCTTTGCGGAAGACGCCGCCCGAAACTCCACTCATATCGTTTGTCACGAAACCTACTCGCCCGGGTTCCAGACAACCGGTGAGGGCGCGATCTGCCGCGGCTTCGCCTCCTCCAAGTACGCTCGGCGCTCCCGTGCCCTCCTTGCCGCGGCCATCGTCGGACGCATCGTCGAAGTCGCACCGCCGCGCCCGGTCCCCGGCGTCGCGCCGATGCCGGCACCGCGCGTCACCCCGATCCTGCCGATCCAGAGCCCCGACATCACCATCGAGACCCTGGCCGCGCTGTTCGGCGACGCCGTCCAGATGGAGACCGTCCTCGCCACGACACCCTGAACGCCAGCAGCACAACGACGCGGGCCCGGCGCCCCACGAACTCCTCGTGGCGCACCGGGCCCGCTGCCGTACCCGCGGAACAAGTCGACGATCCCCGCGCCTGCGGGGGTGTCCTGCGGCAATCCTGGTCCGTGGCCTGTTCACGAGCCGATCCCGCACCCGCGGGAACAACGGCCGCGAGTCCGCGCACTCGTACCCATCCCGAGAAGAATCTCCGCACCTGCGGAGCACACAGTTCCTGAACCGCGTCCCAGCAGCTTCGGCTGGCGAGATCCCGCGCCTGCGGGAACGGTGCCTCGCATCCCGAGGTCATAAGTGACCTTGGCGGGCCGATTCCCGCGCCTGCGGGAGCAGCGGAAGGTTACCTCCCACCCTCAAGAACGTTGAGGTAGATCCCGACCCTGCGGGAACGATACGCCGTTGGCGGTGTCGAACTCCTTGGTGAGAGACAGATCCCCGCGCTGCGGGAGCGGCCCGTCGATCGCGGCGAACGTGTCCGGACTGAGTGGCAGATCCCGCGCGTGCGGGACCTCCGGGGAGCAGTACGCGCTCGTACCCGTACAGCGATAGATGCCCGCGCGTGCGGGGGCGGTGATGCGAGCCAGGCCAGCACCAAATCACTGCCGGGGGGATCCCGCGCGTGCGGGAACGGTCCGATGCGCTTTCGCTGCGTCCGAATCATGGCGGATGGATCCCGCGCGTGCGGGAGCAGTTCGGCGAGCTGATCCGTGCGGCGAAGGCCAATGGAGGGATTCCCGCGCGTGCGGGAGAGAGCGGTACGACCTCATCACGCTCAGGGTCGTACTCCTCGGAGGGATTCCCGCACGTGCGGGAGCGGTCGCCCCGGGCTCGCCGTTGTCCTACTCGCGTGAGGAGGGATTCCCGCGCGTGCGGGAGCGGTACTTCGTGACCTGCAATGTCGTTCGCGGGAGAGCCCGTTGTGTATCACATCGGATGGCCAGCGTAGTGCCTGGCGAGCAGGTCCGTCACCGTTCTAGCGGCGCTGAGGGCAGCTTGCGAGCATGCCCGTGAGGGCGTTCTTCTCCTCCGGCGTGGTGCTCAGGCCGTAGTCGAACTTCACGTCGATCCAGTAGATGGCGTAGCGGCAGCGGAAGGCTTCCACGGGTTGCCACTTCTCTGGTCCGGAGTCGCGCTTGGCGCGGTTCGAGGACGCGCTGACCGCGATCAGCTGGTGGTGCCGGAGGTCGTTGGCGAACTCGCGCCGGGTTGCTTCCGGCCACAGATCGGCACCGGCTCGCCAGGCGGATCCCAGGCTCACGAGGTGGTCGATGTCGATCTGCTCGGAGGAGGCCGTGAGCTTGCTGTCGTACGGGCTTTCCCAGACTCCGGCCACCACGCGGCACTGGTCGTCGGTCACCACGTCGCGGCCGTCGCGGATCAGGACGATCTCGCGGGCGTCGCAGCGCCCGCTGACGGTCGCCCAGTGCGGGAACAGGTCGCGGCTGAATCCGGTCATCGGGTGCGGGGCGGCGACCGTGAGCGCGGCCAGGCGTGTGCGGGCGCCGGTGGGGCCGGACTCTTCGGAAGGGGCGGCGGACGGTGTCGCGGCGGCGGCCGGGGTGGCGGCGGCCGGGGTGGCGACGGCCGGCGTGGGAGGGGGCGTCCTGGTGACCGTGGCGCAGGCCGGCGCGGCGGTGAAGGCCGCGAGGACGGTCAGGACGGCGGCGACGAGTCGCGTACGGGTGTGGGTCATGCACTCACCAGTAGCCGAGCGCTTCGGCGACCGCTGGGATCGGGTCACCCGTTCGGGCCCGGCGGTCACTACCCCGGAGCAGTATCCGGCGTTGGTGTTGGTACCACAGCAGAGTTCTGGACGATTCGGATCCCACCGATCTAGGAGATCACCCATGCGTAAGTCCTTCATCGGCGCTCTGGCTGCTGTTGGTGTCGTGGTCGCGGCTGCGCCGGCGTTCGCGCACGCCGGCGCGGAGGCCCAGAACGTGCACAACCCGGGGGTCGTGTCGGGCAACCTGGTCCAGGTGCCCGTCGAGGTCCCGATCAACATCTGCGGCAATTCGGTCACCGGTATCGGCGTCCTGAACCCGGCGTTCGGCAACACCTGCGTCAACGCCGCCTGACGCCGGCCGCAACCGGACGGCAGCACAGCTCGTTGACGTGAGCGCCGTCCGGAGAGCACGTTCAGCCCCTCCCAGCGGGGCCCGGACGGCAGCGGGCACGTGGTAGACCACGCTCAGAAAACAGCGTCGGGGCGAGGCCTTCCGCGTGGCCGTTCGGGCGAGGACGGGCCAGTCTGACGTCCTGGCGGCCGGAGTGGCTGGACCGGGGGAAGCGGTGAGGGGTTGGGACCAGCTGGTCCCGACCCCTCACCGCTTTCGTCGTTGCGCCCGCTCAGTGCCGGTGTCCGCGGCGCTGCCGCACCATCACGATGCCGGCCAGCACCAGCGCGGCCGACAGCAGGGCCAGGACCACGATCTCGCGGGTGCCGGTGGCGGCGAGTTCGTCCTGCTGCTCCTCGGCCGGGGACGGCTGGACGGTGTGCGCGTGGTGGTGGCCTCCGGCGCCCGGGGCGGTCGACGGGCCGGAGCCGGGACCGGCCGGGGTGGTGCCGCCGGGCGCGGTCGGCCTCGGGGTCTCGACCGTGCCCGGCGGGGTGGGGGACGGCGCGCCTTCACCGCCAGGGGTGGAGGGCGCCGGCGAGGGAGTGCCGCTCGGAGGGAGGGTTCCCGGCATCGAGGACGACGGCGAGGGCACGGGAGACGGAGGGAGCGTCTGCGTGCAGTCGTCACTCGGGCTGGGCGTCGTCTCCGAGGACACGGTCCCCGCGACAGCGTGGCCGGCCGTGGGGACGGCCACGGCGACACCGCCGAGACAGGATGCGCCGATGACGACCATGGAGCCGATGGTCGTGGCCGTTGTCCTCTTCACGTGAGCCAGAGCTGTTCCCATGACGACCAGCCAAGCAGCGGCGCGGGACAGACCCGGCGCCGTGCCGCAGCGCGTCGCGGCGGCAGGGTCCGGAAATGGGTGCGGGGGCCGACGGCGAGGTTGAAACGGCCCTGGCCCCCGCGGCGCTGGCGGGGATCGTCGGGCCTCGCGGCCGGCCCCCGACTTGGGGGGCACCGAAACGCGGGATGAGGGCCCTGGGGGGGTAGGGCTGTCCGCAGCGGTTCGGCTGGCCCGAGTGAAGCACCATCAGATCCGTGATCGCCAATCCCTTCACCCATCAGGGTGATCATCGGCCGAGCACGTATTTCCGGCTGGAACGTCGGGCCCGTCATGCGCTTCACTGGCGATGCGTTTCAGCAGGGAACCCCGGTGGCCGAAAGGCACCCTCCGAGGACTTGGAGGATGCCATCGCTGTGGAGCTGGCCCACCGGAGCGTGACAGCGATGAGGCCGTGCCCGACCCACTCGGACACGGCCTCATCGCTTCGAGCACCAGGTGCTTTCAGTCCTTCGACGGCCGGTACAGCACCAGGCACACCCCGACCAGACCGAACAGGCCAGCCGCCATCAGCGTTCCCCGTGTCGTCGGAACCGCGAACTGCAGAACCGCCGCCACCACCACCAGCACGGTCCCCCAGCGGCGCAGCGGCCACGAGGGGCGTGTCCGGGGCGTGGAGGACTCGAGGGTGTCGATCTCGACGGAGAGCTTGTTGACCTTCTTGAGCATGAGGTCGTGGCTGGTGGATCCGGCGGGCGCCAGCACCAGCGAGCGCAGGAGCCGTTCGCGTTCGCTGTTCAGCGCGGCCAGCCGCGGGTTCGTGGCGTGATTCATCCGGCCCCCCAACTCCCTGTCCTCGCGCACCAGTACAGCACCGTGCACGCCCGGTCACAACGGGCACATGGTACGGGGGTTGCCATCAGATCCGAAACCAGATAGGGGAGTTGGTGGACCACCTCACGCGGGAGGTGCCATGATCTGTGGGGCCCGCAGAGCGGGAATCGGATCGACCGGGCGCGTCTCAGCCAGTGCGACGAGCTACCGGCTCCGCAGGCGCGGGGATCCACTCCTTCCCGAGTGCGGCTTCCTCCTCGATGAGAACCGCCGCCCGCAGCGCGGGAATCGCCCGTCCGGGGACGGCCTCGCCCTCAGATTCGCACCCGATGCCCGCACCGCGCGGGATCTCACCCTATCGGTCTGGCTCCCTTTCCCTCCGGCAACCCCACCCGCAAGGCCCGTACGGGACGCGGGAATCGGGCTCACCAGCCGCCACCCGAGCCGCAGATCCTGGTCGGGACGCCCCGCAGGCGCGGGGATCTTCCCCTGGAGATCCTCTGCACCCCGAAACGGCGCGAGCGCTCCCGCACGCGCGGGATCTGTCCGAGGCACAACGGCTCGTGGAAGCCGCCGCACTCCAAGGAGCCCGCAGCGCGGGCATCGCCCCTAGGCTGTCGCCGACAGCCCCAGCACGGGACGCATCGGCCCCGCACGCGCGGGCATCGCCTCTACACCGTAGACAGCACGACGCCCGTCCACGGCCCGTACCCGCAGCCGCGGGAATCGCCCCGCGTCAACCTCCTCGATCACCACCGAGGGGCAGCGCCGGCCCGCACCGACGCGGGATCGTCTGCGCGCAGGCGCGCCTGCTGCGCCGCAACGCGTGTGGCCCGCATCCCCGTTCCGGGTGCGGGCCACATGGCTTTCGGCGTGCCGGGTCAGGCCACCGCGCCGGAGGCCTTGGCCACGACGTCGGCCGCGTCCTTGCGGGCCTTGGCCGTCACCTGCCAGCGGCCGGTGCCGCGCTTGTCGACCGACCCGTGCTCCACGAGCCGCGTCAGCGCCGAGCTGACGGTCTTCGCCTGGATCCCGGTGCGGTCGATCACCTCCGCGTTCGTCCACACCCGCATCGGGTCCGACAGCATCAGCGACAGGATCTCCGCCCGCGCCGTTCCGCGGGTCTGCGCGCCCGGCTGCAACGCCGCCGCGTCCTTGCGGGCCTGCTCCCACAGCGCCTCGATGTCGAAGTCCCCGCTGCCGGTCACGTCCTGGGTTTCGGGGGCGGCCGGGGCCTGCGGCAGCGGCGCGCGGCCCTGCACGGGGATCTGTACGCGGCCCTTGTCCTCCGCGATGCCGCGCTCGCGCCGCGTGTGGTAGCGCTCCGACAGCTCGGTGGTGTCCGTGGCCTGCAGTTCCTGCAACTGGCCGGTCGTCGCCCAGTGGTAGGGGTCCGGGTCGAAGAAGGTCCGCAGCATCGCCGTGCGGCGTCCGGTGGGAAGGTCGGCGTAGGCGAGGCCGGCGGTGGTCGAGCCGTCCGGCCACAGCTTCGGCAGCAGGTGCGGCTTGACGCTCAGCATCCCTTCGAACGCGAGCTGCCCGGTCACCGCACGGCCGGTGCGGAAGACGATGTTGTTGCCGGAGTTCAGCATCTCCTTGAGGAGCCCGGACCCCCCGTAGCTGTCGATCATGGGGGACTGGTCGGCCAGGCGCAGCCGTCCGCCGGCCTTGCGGGCCATCGACGCGAACTCCTCGGCGAGGACTCCGGCTTCGGTGCCGTTCTTGAGGACCTTGCCGGCCTCGTCGACGGTCATGGACAGGATCGGCATGCCCAGGCGCGCCGGATCGAAGTTGGAGACGCCCTTGCGCAGGCGCCCCTTCGCGTCGCGCCACTCCAGCACCGCCAGGCGCCGGTTGCGCGAGAGCATGAACCGCTTGGCGTCGCGCAGCTGCCACACCACCTCGCGCGGGTTGCGCCCGTACCAGTCGACCTCGTCCTGCCACTCCGGGAGGGACTGGCCTTCCTGTGGGTCGCCGACCCAGGACACGAAGTAGGGCGAGTGGCGTTCGTAGGCGAGCAGCAGCGACAGGAACGCGGACTTGCCGGAGTCGGTGGTGCCGGCGATCGAGTCGTGGACGGGGCCGCTGCCGGGCTTCCAGAACATGTACTGGCCGAGCTGGCCGTCCGGGTAGGGGCCGATCGGTGCGCAGCCGGTGGCCGGGTTGAGCAGGTGGGGGCCTTCCCAGTAGGAGATCTGCTGGAGGGGGTTGGTGTGGTAGACCGCGATGCGCCCGAGGCGTTCGGATCCGCTCTCGGTGGGGTCGACGGTGATGGCGGAGCCGGGAACGTCGTAGGCGGAGGCGATCAGCGGCACGCTCGCCCGAAGGTGGTCGAGGGTGTGGACGCCGGCCTCCAGGGCGACGACGCCGCGCCAGAAGCCGTCTCCGATGTGGAGGTCGTGGAGCTGGGAGCCGGGCAGGATCCGCTGGCTGACCTTGCTCTCCCAGATCCAGTGCTGATCGCCCATGCCTTCGGGGCGCTCGGTCACGCTCGCGCCGCCGGCCTTCACCAGCTCGACGCCGGGCTGCTCGGCGTCCTGGTCCTCGGTGTCGTTCTTCACGGGCCGTTCGGTCCTGGCGTGGACGGTCACCCACGGCACGCCGAGGACTATGGCGCCGATGCCGAACGCCCAGGGCATCGCCGCGCTGGAGGGACCCACCGTCGCGGCGCCGGCCAGCCATGCCCCGCTCGCGGCCCACACCGTCACCGCGTACACGCGCCCGCGCACCGTGGCCCGGGTGCGGCGCCCGGCCCGGTAGGCGAGGCGCTTGAACGGGTGCGCGTCTTCGGGTGGCTCGCGCAGGGGCCGCAGCCGCAGCCCGATCTCGACGGTGCCGGCCGCCATCGCCGCGACCGCGGCGACGGGGTAGTCCTGGGCGGCGCAGCCGCACGCGATGAGGCCGGCCGTGACGTAGCCGGGCATGCACACGCGCCACTGCTCGATGCCGTAGCGGGCGCCGTACCAGAGGGCGGCGCCGGGGTAGGTGACGAGCTTGAGAGGTCCGGGGGCCTTCTGCCACCAGCGCCGGGTGTCCTCGGCGCGGGCGCTTGCGCGCTGTTCGGCGGTGGGGACGTTCCCGGCGAGGATCGCCTGGATGGGGTCGTGGCGCTGGGGGCGCTGGGGGATGAGGGAGTTGTTCACCGGGTTCCGCCTGTCTCGGGTCACGCGGGGGGAGAGGGATGCGGGCCGTGCGGCGGCCGGGCCCCGGGGGCCCGGCCGGGGCCGGTCACTGGCCGAAGAAGGAGGGGTCGGGCATCTGGTTGGCCCGGGACTGCTGGTACCAGGTCTCGTAGCGGTTCTGGAGGTTCGTCAGGGCGATCTGGGCGATGGCCATGGCCTGCTGGTCGGCGGTGGCGACGGTCATGCGGGCCTGGGCGCAGCGGGTCAGCGCCGCGGCCATCACCAGGAGGTCGTTGACGGTCTCCTGGTGGACTTTCTGCGAGGCGACCGACGCCGCGTTGGTCTGGTGGTAGCCCGCGACGACGTTGAAGCGCTCCACGTCGTTGACGGCGTCGATGACGTTCGCCATGCAGGCCGACACGGTGGCGGCCAGCGATCCGATCAGCTGCTCGTAGGTGGCGCGCATGCCGGGGGCGCCGTCCGGCATCAGGTTGTTCGCGGGGGTGCTCACGGATCCACTTCCTTCGATCAAGACGAGGTGCGTGCCGCCCCGGGTGGTGGTGGGGCGCGGCGGGGTGGTGGGGAGGAGGCTGTCGGGGGGAGGCGTGGACGACGGCTTCTTGCGGTCGGCGCGCGGGTCGTAGGGCTCGGGGCCCGGGTCGAGGCCGCCGAGGCGGTCGCGGGCCTCGTCGGCCGCCCGTTCGGCGGCGGTGAGGACGACCGGGGCGCGGGTGCGGGCGTCGGTGGGAGGGGCGCCTTCGGGGACGAGCGTGGCCGGGGGCGTCACCGGAGTACCGAGACGGCCTTCGGGCGGCGGCTCGCCGGCGTCGGCGTCGGCCTCCGTGCTGCGTTCCCACACCTCCAGCCACTCCAGGCCGATGATGATGCGCTCGCCGGTGCGCCTCCACCAGCCGAGCTGGTTGACGTCCTCGGCGACGTCCGGCTCCTGCGGGTCCGGGTCCGGCTGCGGGCCGCGCCCGATCTTGGCGGCGAGATCTTCCTTCTTCGCCTTCACCGTGTACGCGATGTAGTCCACCGCGTGCTTTCCTTCGGCTTTTCCCCACAGCCAGGCCAGGCCGACCGCTACTTCAAGCATTCCGGTTCCCTTTCCTCACGCCGGGTGGATCAGTTGGTGAAACCGGACTGGACCCACTGGCCGAAACTCGCACCGAAAGTGTCGGCGAGATTCACCAGGAACATTCCGACCGGCCCGGGGATGAGCGTCACGAGAAACGGGGCGAAACCGGCCTCGTAAAGAGTCTGTTTCGTGAGGTTCCCGTTCAGCATGCTCATCAGGAAATGGCCGACAGAATACGTCGCGTAGATGATGACGACGCTCAGGCCGATCCATCCTGTCGTGGTCTGCGAGGCCCAGCTGGAAAGGCTGCGCAGCCATCCGGCGATCGGCGTTCCCAGCATTCCCATGCCGCCGACCACGACGAATGCGATTCCGACGCGGACGACCAGCGAGGTGACGAACTTCGGCAGCGACACCTTTTGCAGGCTCGCCAGCCATGGCGCGAAATACTTGATCGTCAGCACCGATAGGACGAACGAAATTCCGCCGACCAGTGGCGTGATGATCGATGAATTCCCCATGACGCTACTTCCCCTCCTTGTCGCAGACTCCGGTGAAAACCCATACGTCACCGGATTCGAATCCGTCGCCGTCCGCAATGAAAGCGGACCGTAAACCGCCCAGGAAATGGGTGGTGTTCGCGCGGGAGAAACCACGGATCAACGTGCCGATCTCATCGACCGTCATCCCCGCCGGCCGCGCGGCCAGCTCCCGCACGATCCTCGGGACGAGGCCGATGCGCGCCCCGGCCACCGAGAACCCGTCGACGTGGTGCCCGGAGGCCGCCGGGACGCCGAGCACCCGGGCGCACGTCCCGGCCACGTCCAGGCCCGTGAAGTCGAACCAGGCCCCGTAGGCCCGCAGCACGCCGAGGCCGGCGGCCAGGCGCCCGGCGTCGTCGAGGTCGCCGTCGAAGAGCGCCGCCAGGCGCAGCGGCACCGGCGACTCGTCCTGCAAGCGGTCCAGGGCCGCGGCCGGGTAGGCAGTCCAGCCGACCGTGGCCAGCGCGGTGCCCGGCGAGCCGATGGCGTACACGTGTCCGGGTGCATACCCGATACTCTCCGACATTGCGCGAATCTCCCCTCGAAAGATCGTCTTCTCTGATAAAATCGCGCGCGCGCGAGCGCGCGCGCCTGTGCACACGCGCGGATGGGCCCCCATCCGGGAAAGATCGGCACCCCCCGCGCAGACTGCGGACTCCGCAGACTGCAAGCCGCTGACCTGCGACGATGTGTCAGAACGGGCGAGTCTGCACCCGCAGCCGCAGACTGTCGATCTGCACGACGAGCTGCCGCAGATCCTGGTCCACCTGCCCGGCCGGCACGTCCTTGAGGACCGCCCGCAGCTGGTTCCAGGCCACCGTCACCTCGTCCTCCACGGTGACGGCCTCCCGGCGCCTGGCCGACCACAGCTCGTCCCTGCGCTGCCGGGACATCACCCGGCGCGGCCACTTCGCGGCCACCGATCCCCTCCTCACACGCCGGCCTGCGCCGGTCCTCGGCCGCCCCCAGGCACCCGCAAGGCGGGCGGCTGGCGACGACCGGGGACCTACGCCGACACGGGCTCGTGGACGGGGTTCTCGCACGGCCGCCGGTGGACGTGGACGACGCCGGCCGGGGCGCCGGTCTCCACCGCGCAGAGCAGGTCCTCGCACTCGAAGACCAGCACCGCGGTCCCCAGGCAGTTCGGGCAGGAGCGGTCCTCCTCGTACCCGAAGTCGTCCATCTGGTCCGCGCTCAGCAGCTTCCCCACCGCCAGGACGCTCAGCGCCAGGACGGTGTTCAGATCGCCCGCCTCGCGCGCGGCCTCGGCCTCGTCCAGGCGCTCCACGGCCTCCAGGCGCGTGCGGCGCGCGCGGACCGTCCACGGGATCGTCTCGGGCTCGTTCATGGCCTTCCCCTCCGTCAGGTTGTGGTGCCGTGCGGCGCGAGGATCGCTCATCGCGCAACCTTCACTTCGTCACTCTGAGTAGCGCCTTCGAGGTAGTCGTCCTCGACCGCGCGGCGGTACGTCGGGTCGAGCATGTTCTTCTTCGCGTCGCGCAGGCAGTCCCCGCCCCAGGTCTCGCTGGCCCCGTGCAGGGCGCCGAACTCGGCCGCGGTCGGCAGCTTCTCCAGGGTGCCGAGATCCACCGCGACGATGAGCTTCGCGGCCTCGTACGTCGCCGGGCCCTTCTTCGCCGCGAGGGCCTCGCGCGAGGACTTCGCACCCTCGCGAGCCTCCTCGCCGTCACCGCCCTCCTTCCTCGCGGGGTTCGCCGCGAGGCTCGCCGGGGCGCCGTCGCCGGCCTCGCGCGAGGCCGGCAGCCGGGGCTGCGAGCCTCGCGAGACCTCACGTCGGCGAGGCTTCGGCGCGAGGGCGGCGCGAGCCTCGCGGGCCTTCGCCTGCTCGGCCTCGCGAGCCTGGCGCTCCTCGGCCTCGCGAGCCTCGCGAGCCTTGCGCTCCTCAGCCTCGCGAGCCGCCGCCTCGCGCTCCAGCAGGGCCTTGGCCTGCGCTTCTGCCCCGATCTTGAGCGCTTCGGCTTCGGCCTTGGCCTTCACGACCTTCGCCTCGTCATCAGCCTGGCGAGCCTTGCGGTCCGCTTCCTCGCGAGCCTCGCGAGCCTGGCGGTCGGACTCCTCGCGAGCCTTCCTCTCCTCCGCGTCCCGGGCCTCGCGAGCCTGGCGCTCCTCGGCCTCGCGAGCCTCGCGAGCCATCCGGGCCTCGTGGTCCCGGGCCTCGCGAGCCTGGCGCTCCTCGGCCTCGCGAGCCTCGCGATCCGCCTCCGCCTTGATCGCCGCGAGACGTTCCTGAGCCTCGCGGTCCTCGCGAGCCTTCTTCTCCGCAGCCTCGCGAGCCGCAGCCTCGCGGCGCTCCTGAGCCTCGCGGTTCTCCCTCGCGATGCGCTCGCGAGTCCCCCGTTCCGCTTCCTCGCTCTGCACCCGAAGCCGCGAGGCCTCCATCGACCGGTCGTGCTCGGCGGCCCGCCGCTCCTCCTCGCGAGCCTCCTCCTCCGCCGCCGCGCGAGCCTCGCGCAGTGACGCTTCGTAACCACGGATGACGCGGTTGTTCGCCTCGATCCGCTGCGCGCTGACCTTGCGCTGGTGGCTGATCGCCTCGGCGATGAGGATCAGCAGGCCCGGGATCGACAGGTGCAGGACGATGCCGCCGGGGTCCATGTGCCCGAACTCGATCTTGTTGCTCGGGAAGAAGCTCGTCCAGGAGTTGAGGATCGCGGTGGCGAGGCCGGCGTACCAGCGCAGCGCGAGGGACCAGCGGGTGGCCTTGTAGCCGCCCGCGCGGCTCATGTTGCCGTCCGCGATGAGCATGGTGGTCAGCGCGCCGTTGAGCAGCAGGTCGGGCAGCCAGGCGACCCAGGGGTCCATGCCGATGCCGACCGCGAAGTGGAAGACGGAGGCCATGGTGACGGCGAGGGAGCCCAGGCCGATGGTGACGAGCGAGGAGAACATGAACTTCTCGTTCTTCTCGATCAACCGGTTGGCGGCCTTCGCCCGCTCGGCGTCCTCCTTGGTGGGGACGTACACCGGCTCGGTGTCGGGGATCTCCTGCTGGGAGCGCCAGGCGAACTTCATCGGGCCCCCTCCGTCATGCTCTTGATGGCGAGTCCGCCGGCGAATCCGAGAACGCCCGCGACGACGCCCGCTTCGGCGATGCCGATGAGCGACAGGGGGAACGAGCCGGTGGCATCGAGGTAGGCGGCCTGGAATCCCGCCGCCGTCAGGACGAAGAGTCCGGTGCGGTAGCCGATGTGACGGCTGGGAAGCTTTTCCCCCACGGCGCGATAACCGCGGTGGTTGAACGCGAACAGCCCGGCCGCTCCGACGATCAGCGGCAGCAGGATGAACGCCTCGGTGCCGTAGCCGAAACGGTCCTCCAGAAAGTGCGCGAGGTGGGGCGAAAGACGCATCGTCTCGGCGAGAACGGCGATGTAGCACAGCGGCGCGGCGAGACGGGTGACGTTTCGTCGGATCAGCTTCACGGGTGCTGTCCTTGCGGGAGATGGGCCAGGAGTAGAAGAACGCTACCGCCGATGATCAGGAGGGAGAAAAGCGCACCCCTGATGCTGCTCTTCTTCGTGTCGGGCGCGAATTTCATCGGCGGCCGGCCCCGGCTCACAGGTGCCCCTTCGGTGCGCCCTGGTAGCGCTCGATGGCCTTCACGGATTCGGGGGCGACGTGAAGGACCTGTTCGACGGCGTCCATGAATTCGTTGGGGTAGCCGAAGTTGTCGGCGTGGTCGAGCGCGTGCAGAGCGCGGTTGAGGGCGCCGACGCGCTTCTCGGCCTGGGCAACGTCGCCCGAGGTGATCGGGGGGACGGGGCTGCGGCGGCGGGGCTGCTCGCTGGTCATCGGGCACCCCCGTCGCGGGCAGCAGCGGTGCCGGCACCGCGCGCGGGGATGCCGACCAGGGCACCCAGCAGGCGGGCGGCGCCCGAGGCGGCCTGGGTCAGCCTTTCGACGTCGGCGGGCGCGAGGGGCTTGTGTGGGATGCTGCTCACTGCTCCGGTCCTCCTTGTCAGGACTGGTGCAAGGCGGTCGGTCTCCAGGTTCGAGCTGGGGGCCGGCCGTCGCTGCTTTGTCAGGTGGGTGCGGGTGAGGCTCGGAACCCTGGACCCGCACAGGCGCAGCTGGGGCAGGCCGGAGGGACAGAGGTGTTCGCCGCCCTCCGTTGCCGCTGGCGCCGTGTGATCACGGTGCACCATCAGCTGACTACCTGTCAAGACACCCGCTACGTACGTGTCACATGTCCAACCAGCTAGCCGCCTGACAAGTTATTGAGCTACCGTTGCGTGACCTGACAAGCAGAGGAAGGACACCTCATGCCCGAAGTAGAGCGGTCGACGCCGCCCTACCAGCAGCTGGTCGCGCACCTGCGCGGCCAGATCGACAGCGGCGAACTCGCCCCCGGCGAGACCCTGCCGTCCGCCACCGATCTCGCCACCGAGTGGCAGGTCAGCAGGCAGACCGCCCAGCGTTCCATCACCGCGCTGGCCGCCGAGGGGCTGATCGACACCAGCCCTGGACAACCGGCCCGTGTCCGAGGCAACCTCAAGCCCCTGCACCGCTCCGGGATGGACCGCGCGCACGCGGTCCGCAAGACGGGCAAGATCTACGGGAGCACGGGCGAGTACGCGAGGATCGTCTCCGCCGTCCTGGTGCCGGCCCCGCTCGACGTCGCCGAGGTGCTCGGCGTCGCCGAAGGAGCGCAGTGCATCCGCCGACTGCGCGTGACCTACTCCAAGGACCACAAGGCGCTCAGTTCCAGCATCAGCTGGTACGACGGTGCCTTGGCCGAGATCGCTCCGCTGCTGCTGGTCGCCGAGAGGATCGTTGAGGGCTCCTGGCGCTACCTGGAGATGTGCACCGGCCAGACCGCCACGATGGGCCGGGACGCGGTAGACGTGAGGCTCGCCACCGAAGCGGACGCCCTGGCACTCGACCTCACGTTGCCAGCTGCCGTCAAGGAGAGCGCGACGATCCTGCGCACCAGCGACCAGGTGGCGATCGAGTACGGCATCAGCATCTCCGCTCCGGGGCGCGTCAGCGTCTACGACTACGAACTCTGACCAACCGCGCCCCGCTCAGCAGCAGAGGGGGTTCGCAACCGCTGTGATCGGCTGCGAACCCCCTCTGTCCCACCACACCACATGGCACGGCCCCTGACCAGCCGCCGGACAGCAACATCAGCGCCTGACGCATCGCGGGCGCCGGCACACGGCGCCCCCCGCGCGCGAGGATCTGCACTCAACCCTCGATCCAGAACACCTCGCTCCACGGCGACCGGGCCCCGCCAGCCGCCAGCGCCGCCACCCGGTAGGCGTGCGTCACGCCCTCGGGCGGCTCCTCCTCCGCGAACCAGCAGCAGCCCGGCGGGAAGTCGTCGGCGATCAGCGCCCACGGCCCGTCACCTGCCTGGCGCTCCAGCCGGTACCCGGCCGCGTCCGGTACCGCCTCCCACTCCAGGTAGAGGCCTTCCCCGTCCGGCTCGCCGTCCAGCAGCGGCGCCACCAGCATCTCCATCCGCACGAGCACCCCGGTCACCTGGCCGGCATCGTGATCGTGAAGACGTTCGACACCACCGTGACGCCCGTGGTGAGCGTCGCCGAGATCCGGAAGTCGTACGTCGCCCCCGGCGTCAGCCCGATCCGGTCCGCCGTACGCACCGTGGGCCCGTGCGAGCCGATCGGCACGAACGGATCGCTGCCCTGGCGCTCCTCAGCCACGAAGTACTGGATGGGGTAGCGGCCTTCGGGGTCGTCCCACGTCCAGGCGAGCCGCGCCGTCGACCCGTTCACCGCGGTGACCGTGAGCACCGGCGTCGGCCGGCCCTTGGCGGTGGTCGCCGTCGCGATGTTCGACCAGTCGCTCGTGTCCGGGCCCACCGTCGCCCGCATCCGGTACTGGTAGGTCGTGGCCGGCGTCAGGTTGTTGTCGAAGTACGGGGAACTCTTGGGCTTCACCATCGCGCCCCCGATGGTGACCCAGGTCTTGCCGCCATCGGCGCTGCGCTGCAGTTCCAGGGACGTCGCCCCGGTGGGCTCGCCCGTCCAGGAGACCTTGATGGAGGTCGACGCCTGGGGCACCGCGGTGAGCACCGGCGCGACGATGCTGGAGCGGGTGGTGATCGTCAGCTCCTGCGAGGCCGGCGACCGGACACCGCCGGCCAGCACCGCGGTGACCCGGTAGGTGTACGTCACCCCGGCGTCCAGTCCGGTCTGCTCGAACGGCGGGTTGTCGGGGTTGCCCACCACGCCCCAGGCGCCGGTGCCGGTGCGCCGTTCCACGATCCAGGAAAGCACCGGGTAGCGGCTGTCCGGGTCGGGCCAGGTCCACGTGATCTTCGCGGAGTTCCCGGTGGGCTGCGTGATGGACGCGTCCGGCGCCGGGACCCCGTACCAGAGGGTGACGTCGGCGACGTTCGACCAGGGCGAGTTCTCGGTGCCGCGGTGCTCCCGGACCCGGTACCAGCGGCGGTTGCCCGGCGCGTTGCCCTGGTCGTCGGTGTACCGCGTGGTGGCCCCGGGGACGGTGGCCAGCGGCGCCCACGAGCTGCCCTGGTCGGTCGACTTCTCGATCATGAAGGAGTCCGGGGCCGCGTCGCCCGTCCACTCCAGGAACACCTCGGTCGCCGACCGGGCGGTGGCGGTGAGCGCCGGGGCTTTCAGCGCGCTGGTGGTGATCGCGGCGACCTCTTCGCTCCAGTCCGAGAAGTAGGCGCCGGCCACGACGCGCATCCGGTACCGGTACTCCGTCATCTCCGTGAGCCCGGAGTCGGTGTAGCTGGTGTCGGTGCCGGGGATCTGAGGGCCGACGTCCTTCCAGGCGGCATCGTTGGGCAGGCGCCGCTGGAGCTCGTAGCCTTCCGCGTCGGGAACCGCGTGCCAGCCGATCACGGCCGTCGAGGACGTCGTGCTCTGCACGACGATGGCCGGCGTGTAGAGGGTGCCCGTGGTGAGCGCCACCTCGACGGGGTTGGACTCCGAGCCGTCCGCCGCGACCGACGTCACCCGGTAGTGGTAGAGCGTCGACGGCACGAGCAGCACGTCGTTGTACAGGCGCTTGTCGCCCTGGAGGCTCGCTTCCAAGGTGTACCCGGCGATCGGGTCGGTGGCCCGGTAGATGTTGAACTTGGCGGCTGCCACGTCCCCTGCGGTGTACTCCCACACCAGGCGCGCCGAGGTGTAGGTCACGTTCGTGGCGGTCAGGTTGGTGACCTGGGCCGGAACGGTTGCCTTCGTCGTCGCCTCGACCGGAACGGTGGCCTCGCGGATGACCTCGCCTCCGCGGGTACGCACCTGGAGCCGGTAGCGGTACGTCGTCGCCGGTTGCAGTCCGGTGACGGTGAACGCCTGGAACTGCTCGGGAAAGTAGGAGCCCTGGACGTCGTCCCAGTACTTCTCGCCGTTGTCGCCGGTCTTCTCCACCTGGATCATCACGCGGCCGATGCGCGCGTCCGACACGTACGTCCACGCCAGGGAGACGGTGGTCGACGTCGTCGCGGTGGCGCGCAGCCCGGTGGGCAGAGGCAGCTGCCGCTGCGGGGTGACGACCGTGACCTCGTTCGACCAGTCCGACTCGGCGCCGCCGGCCACCGCCTTGATGCGGTACTTGAGCACCGCCTCGCGGATCTCGGGAAGATCCGTCTCGGTGTAGGTGCGCGTCGCCGAGGCGAGGCCGGAGGCGGCGGTGACGGTCGTGTTCGTGACGGAGGAGTAGCGGGAGATCGTGAACGTCGCGTCCGGACCGTCGTAGGTCCAGTCCAGCGTCACGCTGTTCCAGTCGGTGGCGGTCCCGGACAGGACGGGAACCGGGATGGGGTCGGCCATCGTCGTGCGCTCCTTTAGTTCACGGGACGTTCGGCGACCTGCTGGTAGCGGGTCAGCGGAGGATTCGCCCGGTGCCCCCTGGTGCTCGTCGGCACCGCGGGCGCCACCTGCCGGACCACCACCGGCCGGTCGCTCTTCGGGGGGACGCCCACGGGCAGGCCATCGGCGGAGGTCGTCGGCATCGGCGGGTAGAGGGCGAGGGAGTGGGCGCGCACGCTCGTCGCCGTGGCCACGTTCTCCAGCACGATGGCGACGTAGGGGCCGCGCTTCGTCGCATCGGCGAGAACGAGCGGCGCAGAGGCCGCGCCACCGGCGTAGAACTGCTGGATCCTGACCGTCTTCGGGTCGACGGTGACCTGGATGATGACCTGCTCACCGATCGCGGGGGCCCGCAGACCGGGACCGTCGATCGAGGTTCCGCCGTCGCCGAGGGAGCGCAGGAACAGGCGGCCGTTGGACGGCGCGTACGTCGCGATGTACCCGGTCTCGCGGTCGAAGCCGTCGTCGTCGCACCCGAACCACAGGCCGATGCGGTCGTCGTCGTCCTCCAGCGGGTGGTCATGGCTGAACGTCGCCGAGATCAGGTAGTTCGTTGGGTTCGGCAGCGGGCACATCCAGCCGGCCAGCAGGGACACCCGCGCCGGCTCCGCGTCCACGAAACCCTGCGTCAGCAGGCGGCCGGGGCTCCAGTCGTAGCAGCCGCGCACGTCCCACGGGTACGCGCCGGGCTCCTTGGAGTGGACGTGCAGCCCGTGGTCGGTCCACGCCGTCAGCTCGCCCGGCAGCGGCCTCTTCGTGTCCCAGGTGTCCTGGAGCCTGCGGTACAGGCTCTCCTGCCGCGAGAAGTAGATCGGGTCGTGGCTGACGTGGTGCTTGATGCCCAGCGACTGGAGCCGGTCGAAGTGCACCTGCCGCGAACCGCCGTAGGACATGACCGTCAGACCCGCCGCCTTGAACGCGAGGAACGCGTCGTTGGACACCTGGTAGTCCAGCAGCGCCCAGCTCGCGCCGGCCTGGATCGCCGCGGTCGGCGTCTTGATGTCCTCCTCGCCGACGTGGACGATCATCGCCAGTTCGATGTCCCGGTCCTTCGCCGCGGCCCGCTCCACCAGGTCCCGCGTCTCGCACGCCACGATCGTCATCGCCCGGTACGGCAGCGGGCCCGTGGCCAGCAGGTTCATCACCGCGTCCACCGCCCGCGCATCACCCACCTCGGCCACGAGCACGTTGCTCGCCCCGCTGCGCAGCCGCTCGTAGACGTCGCCCAGCAGCAGGCCGTTGTAGGACTTCTCCCGGTACCCGTACCAGCCGCCGTCCGGCTTGAACGCGCTCTCGCCGGGGCGCGGCTGCGCCAGGTCGCCGGCGCGGCTCGTCCACGCCTTCCAGTTCGCCGTGGACACCTTGTCCTGGGGGGTCGGGGTGGTCGAGCCGGTGGAGTGCCACGGCTCGACGTAGGAGATGCGCCACGGCACCCACGCCGGGTCGTTGTCGGTCGTGCCGATCACGGAGCCGATGACCACGTTGATGCCGTTGGTCAGCGCGTAGTCCAGGGCCTGCGGCGAGGCGGGGGCGGCGCGCAACAGTGCGCCGCCCTCGGTGCCGCCGGTGCCGCCGGTGGTCCGGAACAGGGAGACGGGGCCGGTGGTCTCGGCGCGCTTGATCTTGAGCTTGTGGGTGACGGGGTCGAACTCGAGGCGCGGCAGCCCGGTGTCGGTGGTGTCGATGCCGTTGTTGCCGAAGCAGTCGACGACGTCCGTGCAGGCGACCGCGAGGCCGCCGGTGCCCTTCTTGAGGAGGTTGCCTGCGGCGGCGTCGATCTTGACCTGGAGCTTGGCGTTCTTGCCGCCCTCCAGGCCGCCGTCCGTCTCCAGGTTGTTCAGCACGCACCACATGACGTCGGGGCACGTCACCGACGCTCCGTTGGGGCCCACCTTGAGGATCTGCGCGACGGTGGTGTCCAGCTGGATTCCGACTCCGGCGTCCGGCTTGCAGGTGAGGCCGCCGTTGGGGTCGGTGCGCAGCGAGATGGTCTTGGTCTGGGCGTCGATGGCGAAGCCGCAGCCGAAGAGGCCGGCGGTGCCGGTGACGCAGGCCACGACGTCGGTGCAGCCGACCTTGAGCTTGCCGTCGCCGCCGGTGGTGATCAGGTTCGGTGTGTCGGTGGAGATCAGGTCGGTCGGCTTGACGAGGAGTCCGTTGGGCCCGACCGTGAGGGCGTTGCCGGTGGCCGGGTCGCGTTTGACCACGATCTTGCCGCCGGTGATGTCCAGGCCCTGGCCGAGGTTCTGGCCGACGCAGGTGACGATGCTGGCGCAGGTGACGGCCGCGCCCTTGGTGGTGGTGGTGAGCAGGTTGCCGGCCGCCGGGTCGAGGAACAGCTTGAGGCCGGTCTTCGGGTCGCAGGTGATCCCGCCGTCCGGTGCCAGTCGCACGCCGAGGGTCCTGGCCTGGGCGTCGGCGACCAGGCCGCAGGTGAACATGTCGGCCGCGCCGGTCACGCACGCGACCACCGCGGCGCAGTCCACGGCGCCGGGCTTGACGAACAGCTTCCCGTCGCCGCCGATCACCAGGGCGTTCGGGCTGTCCTTGGAGATCAGCTCCGAGGGCTTGCCCTTGATCGTGTAGCCGCCCGGCTTGCCGGTAGGGGTGACCTCGACCCCGTCCGATCCGGTGATCGAGCAGGTGCAGTCCCCGCCTCCGCCACCTCCGCGGCCCCAGCATCCACACATCGTTTCGTCTCCTTGTCGGGGAAGGCCGGGTCAGACCTCGATGGACGCTGAGGCGCTGCGCTCGGATACCTCGGGGTCGTCGGGGGCCGGGGAGAGGCGGAAGGCTTCCACGAGCAGGCGCGCGATGGGGTGGGACACGTCGTAGTTGATCATGTCGGTGCCTCGTTCGTCGGGCGGGTAGTTGTGCACCGTCCCGGCCGAGCCATCCTTGAGGATCTCCCGGACGTGGAAGCCGTACAGGCGCTCGTTGTTGGCCGCGTCGTAGTCCCACTGGATGCCGATCGCGCCGAAGGTCGGCTTGTGGTACCAGAACTGGAGGTTCGTCGGAGGGTCGAGGACCTTGAGCGTGGTCAGCGTGAACTCGGCCGGCGGGCTCGTGGCGCCGTTGTTGCGGCCGGCAATCAGCGTTGCCTTGTACTGGGTGGTCGGCAGCAGCGGGCGCGGGTACACGTCGGCCTCGGAGGGCCCCAATTTCTCGTGGAACACGACGGCGCCGCCCGGGTCGGTCACGGTGATCTCGTAGTAGTCGACGTCGCGCATCGGCTGCCATTCAATGTTGAAGGCGTTCGCCCCGGTGACGGTGGCTTTGGCGTCCGGCTTCGCCAGGGGTGCGAGTGCGCGGGCGGTGACGAGGTTGGAGACCTCGCGCTGGCCTTCGCAGGGGCCGGTGCCGATCGCGACGACCCGGTAGGTGTAGAGCGTGTCCGGGGTGAGCGGCCCGACGTCCTTGAACGTGGCGTCGGTGCTCACCGGCGCCGAGCCGATCTTCACGAAGACGCCGGGGCTGGACTCGCGCCGGTAGATGTCGTAGCCGGAGACGCCGCTGATGTCGTTCAGGTGCCAGGCAAGATCGATCGCGGACCCGTTCACGGTGGCTGTCAGCGCACTGATCTCCGGGATGCAGTCCGAGGGGCAGCAGTTCTTGAGCAGGCGGTCCCAGCACGGGTCGCTGGCGGAGGGCAGTGACTTCACGTTGTCGCAGCGCGCCAGGTAGAGGCCCGTCGTCGAGGTGACGACGTCGCCGATGTTGTAGGTCGCCGTGTCGTCCCAGGACCCCTTGTAGGCGTCGGCCAGGTTTCCCGGCTTGCCCTGCGGGCCGGTGTCGCCGCGCGGTCCCGGCAGTCCCATCGGGCCGGCAGGGCCCCGGGGGCCGGGCGGTCCCAGGGGGAGCTGGTCCGGGTCGACGTAGAGGCCTTCGGGGCCGATCTTGAGCGCGTTGGGGGTGCACAGGATCATGTCCGGCAGGTTCACGGGGTTGGCCTGGCACTGGTCGTCGACGGCGAGCTGCCCGCGTACGTCGGTGTTCGGGTAGTCGACGATGCGGGCCCGGATTCTCACAGTCCGCTGGCACGGGGTGGGCCATGAGGCGAGTTCGGCCGTCCCTGCCTGCTCCGGGACGTTCATCCACGGGCCGTTGTCGACCTGGACCTCGATGGTGAAGCCCCTCGGGTTCGGGAACTGGTCCCAGTTGCTGAGGCCGGCGCGCACCGCGGTGCCGTTGTCCTTGCGGTTCGCTTCGAAGAACACCGTGACGTGCTTGGCGACCGGGGCGCAGGGGGCCGCGTTGGCCACGGCCTTGCCGTCGCGGAAGGCCAGGCCGTCGCCGACGTTGGCCGCCGTGAACGTGCCGTCCTTGCCCGCGGGGCCGGGCGGCCCCGGCACTGTCGAGTCCTTGCCGTCCTTGCCGGGCGGTCCGGCGGCTCCGTCCTTGCCGGGCGGTCCGGGCGGTCCCGGCGTCGGGGTGACCTTGAGGCCCCGGGGGCCGATCTCCAACGCGTTGTCACCGATCGGGTCCTTCTTGACCCCGACCGTCCACGTCGCACCGCCGCCGGTGACCTCAACGCCGGGACCGGCGGAGATCGAGCACTGGCAGTCGCCGCCCGAACCGCCGCTACGGCCCCAGCATCCGCAGGTCACCGTGAGCCTCCCAGGGCATGCGCAAGCACATGCCCGGCCCACCAGCCAGCAGCGCTCTCAGCATAAGTCGCCGCCTGCGCCAACCCCTGAAAGCAAGGCCTTGTTCGACCACGGCGGCACGGCGCAGCGCCCCCGGCATGGACCGCCACACGGGTGACCACAGCGCCGTCCCTGCCGCGCTGCGCACACACCATGGGAGAGAAGCACGTCACCGCGCCGCCGACTCGGGAGGACCCCCATGGCCACTGCCACACCCTGCGAGGACGGGCAGCCCTGCGCCGACGACTCCACGGGCCCGCGCACCTTCACCGTGCAGGCCGCCAGCGCCGGCGCCGCCGCGGCCACCGCCGCCACCGCGCCGTGCCGTGTCGGATGGAACCGGCAGCCGCCGCACAAGCTGTGCATCTACTACGGGATCCCGCAGGCCGTGAACGGCTACTTCGACAACGACCTCGCCGCGCAGGTCTTCGCCACGTTCGACTACGTGGTCTTCGGCCAGGGCCTCGCCGACCCGTCGCACCAGTACTACGCGTCCACCGTCGCGATCATCGGGATCATGCGGCGCATCAACCCGCAGCTGCGCGTCATCGGCTACGTGGACATCGGCGTGAACCCGCCGCCGGACCCGGCGCCGACTATGGCCCAGATCCAGCTGCACATCGACCAGTGGAAGACCGCCGGCGCCCACGACGTCTTCTTCGACCGCGCCGGATACGACTACGGCTGCACCCGCCAGCGCCAGAACGACTCGCTCGCCTACGCCCGCTCCAAGGCCATGGGCGGCGTCATGAACACCTGGAACATCGACGACGCGTTCTCCTCCGCCGCCGGCACCGGCAACCCCACCGGCCTCGCCCCGCTGCTCGGCCCCCAGGACTACTACCTGCTGGAGAGCTGGGTGGTGAACACCGACTCCTGGACCGGCGGCACCTCGGGCGGCAAGGACGGCTACGCCGGCATGGCCGCCACCAAGGACAAGGGCGACAAGTCCGTCACCTACCGCAAGCAGTACGGGACGAAGATGATCGCGGTCGGCATGGTGAAGTACGCCGACTTCACCGAGGCCCAGACCCAGAAGTACGAGCGCATGCAGGAGATGCTCGGCATGGTATGGGGCCTCGACGCATGGGGGATCTCCGACACCAACTACGGCGCGGGCACCGCCAAGCAGCGCCCGGCCGTGTACTCCCGGGACTTCCCGGCCTGCCTGACGTCGGAGAAGTACCTGCTGAACGGCACCTGGACCAACATCAAGCGCCTCGACCTCGGGATCGACGTCGACTACGACATCGCCACCTCGACGTACAACTACCACTACCGGCCGGCGTGGCCGGAGCCCGCGCCGTGACCGCTCCTGGCGCACCGATCAGGGGTCGGGACCAGTTGGTCCCGACCCCTGCGCATGCCGGTAGGATCGTCGTCCGGAAGCGGCACTGCGCCGCGATCGCCGCTCGATGCACTCCCGCGTGGGCTGTCGGCGCGAACCAGCCCCGCAGGCGCGGGGATCACTCGTACCAGGGGTTCCCGTCGCCCTGGTTGATGCGGATCTGCTTGAACGACACGATCGGCGAGGCCGACAGGCCTGGCAGGCCGTTCTGGTTCAGGGCAATGTAAGGGCCGCGGGCCTGGCCGCCGTCGTTCCAGGTGAGCTGGTTCAGGTAGATCGGTGTCGGGCCCGGGATGCTCGTGTCGTACTGGTACAGGATGGCGGTGGTCGGCGTGACGACGAGCTTGAACTTGTACCACCGGCGCAGGACGGGACGCTGCCGGGAGGGCGTCGAGTTCTCCGGGATGAGCTGGCCGTTGGCGTAGCCGTTGAACCACAGGTCGCCGCGCTGGTTGAAGATCGCATACAGGACGTTCTGCGGCAGCGGGTTCGTCAGGTCGTCGCGGATCCGCGCGTCGTCCATCAGCCCGAACATGACGCCGCCGTGGGAGTAGTCGTTGGCGTCCGAGAACTGGTCGTAGCGCTGCCACCACGTCATCATCCAGTTGCGGGGGTCCGGGATCGGGCAGGCCCATCCGAGGACGATGTTCGACGAGGACCACCCTCCGGCCGAGTTGCGGCCGGTGAACGGGAGCTGCCAACCGCCGTCGAAGAGCCCGTTGTCGGCCCGGGTGCCAACGCCGCGCACCGTGAGCGGCCGGTAGCGGTAGCCGGTGACGCCGTCGTGGAGCTGCCCGGACATGTAGGAGACACTGCCGCCCGCGCCGCCGATGCTAATCGGCCAGGTGTCCTTCTGGCGCGGGGGGATGCGCTGCGCGTAGTACATCGGGTCGGTGCAGCAGACCCCGCGCACCTTGTAGGTGTCCTCGGTGGGCTTGTTCACGCGCCGGTCGAGGTTCAGGTAGACGACCTGGAGGCCGGCCGCCACGTACTCGGCGGCGGCCTGCCCGTACGCGCCCGCCGTGGTGCCGCCCACCTGCGCGTAGACGTTCAGGAACACCCACTTGATGCCGGCGCTCACAAGGTCCGCGGGCCGGTTGTAGACCAGGTCTTCGTCGTACTCCAGCCACACGCCGAGCTCGAACCCGGCGGCCTTGAAGTCGGTGCTCCCGGCGGCCTCGCCGGCCAGGGTCGCGGTGGTGACGTCCTGGTACTGCCCGTTGGCGATGATGACGGAGGACTGGGTGACGCAGTGCCGCAGAAGCGTGGCCCGCAGTCCCACTGCGGCCTTCGCGAAGGTCTGGTTCAGCTGCGTGAGCGGCATCGTGGCGACCGCGTTCGCGGCCGTCGACTTCGCCCACCAGTTCCTCGGGAGGCGGTAGAAGATGTTGATGCGCCCGGCGACCTCGTTCAGCACCTCCGTCACCGTGTCAGCGCCGGCCTGGAGGAACTCGGCGCCCCCGAACCAGGACGGCCAGTCGTCACGCTCGCCCTGGATGCCGTCCTTGGTGACGATCAGCTGCTTCCACTGCGGCACCCCCAGCTGCTCGTAGGTGAAGCTGGAGATGTCGACCGCCATGGGCGATGTCCAGGCGGTGCTGTCACCCGGGATCGCGACCTTGCCGCCGTTCCACGCCGGCCGCGTGATCGTCGTCGAGTCCGCCTTGGTCCCGAAGTACGGGTAGGGCGCGAGGACGCTGGTGTAGTCCGCCAGCCCCGACACGTCCAGGTGCACGGCGTCCAGGCGCGAGGCGACCGCGGCGCGCACGGACTTGCCCATGTTCCACGGCATCACGTTCTCTCCGTAGCCGCTGCGTCCGATGACGAGGTGGTTCTGCGGCATGCGGGCGATGTTGGTGGTGCACTCGGGGGCCGGCACGGGGCTGGTGCCGGAGGGCTTGAACAGGCCGCCGTCGCCCCCGATCTGGAGGGTGTTCGTGGGGTCGGTGGACGGCAGCGCCTTGCCTTTGACGGGGGTGGTGCTGGTGCGGGTCGTCAGGCCGGTGCCGGGGCCGATGTAGGCGAGCCAGCAGTTCCCGGAGTCGTCGCAGGCCGAACCCCAGTTGGTGAGGCCTGTGTTGATGACGTACGGGTCGTCGACCGTTCCGGATCCGGTGATGGTGATCCCGTCGTTGCCGGGTACGAGGAAGCACCCGCACTTGTCTGCGCAGCCGCAGCGTCCCATGGCGGTGGTTCCCTTCTCAGATCGACAGGTACTCGTAGTTGGCCCAGGAGCCGCCGAAGCGGTCGCCCGCGCCGTCCTGGTGCTTGTGGATGGCGACGTAGGCGCCGCGGGGCCCGGGTTCGCCAGCGGTGACGGTGACGGACTGCTGGAGGACCGGCGGCTGGGGGGCGCGGAAGTTGCGCGACGTCGCGGGCTTGTTGAAGCGCTCCAGGAGGACCTGTGTCGGGGAGACGGTGACGCGGAAGTGGTACCAGGTGTTGGCTGCCGCGTTGCCGGTGGTGCCGCCGGAGAACGTCGTGTCGGTGTTGTTCGCCCGGCGCGTGACGACCAGCTCGCCGGCGCCGGTCTGGTGCAGCCAGTAGTAGTTCGCGGGTACGGCGCCGTCGCGTACGTCGCTGTCGTCGGCCAGGGCGATGAGCATCCCGAGGCCGTTCTGCTGCGGGTCCAGCGTCCTGGGCATCTGGTTGAAGCGGTGCGACCACGCGATGGAGTAGGACGTCGGCTGGGGCAGCGGGCAGCCCCAGCCGAGGACGGTGGTGATGAGGTTGGCGCCGGTGGTCAGCGACGGCTCGAACTGGGTGTCCGGTGTCCAGCCGACGAACTGGGCGGTGGTGAGGGGCTTGACGCACGGGTCGTAGCCGAAGTCGATGAACGCGGAGCCACGGGCGACGGCGTTGAACGGGTTGTCCTCCGCGACGGTGTGGAGCTGGCCGCTGGTGTAGTTGCCGAACGCCCACAGGTCGTAGGCGTGGGGGGAGGCGACGCGCCCGAGGTAGTACGAGGAATCGACGCACACGACGCCGCGGTACTGGTTGCCGCGGGCCTGGAACGCGCGCCGAGCGATACCTCCGGTGAGGACGATGTTGAAGCCGGCCTGCTTGTACGGTGCCAGCGCCGTGTCGGACGTGGTCTTGTCGGCGAAGATCCAGCTGATGCCGAAGTCCTTGAGCTGCTGCGGGGTGTGGGCAAGCAGCGGATCGGTTCCGGCAACCTGGATGCCGGTCTGGATGCCGTTCTGTGAGGCGACGACGGTGTCCTGGGGGTCGTAGGCGATGACGATGCTGGCCTGCTGCGCGCAGTTCTGGATGATCGTCGACACAAGGGCGTTTCCGACCTCGGGGCGCCCCGTGGTGCGGGTGGAGAGGAGGAACGCGAAGACGAGCTGGTGTCCCACCTCGTTGAGGACCTGGGAGACGGTGTCGAAGCCGATCTGGTCGATACCGACGGCGTTGCCGCCCATCGGGCCCGTGTTGGGAAGGCCAGCCTCGCCCGCGCCGTACCAGCCCCAGTTGTGGAAGCTGCGGTACCAGATGTAGGCGTTGATGTACATGTTCGACGTGGGGGAGATGTCCATGTCGGAGAAGTCCATCTTCGCCGCGCTGTACACGGTGTAGTAGCCGCCGCCGGTGCAGGTGTCCTGGATGCGTCCGCAGGGGAAGAGGACGGGGGTGCCGTCGACGAGGCCGTCCACGACGAGGTAGACGGCCTGCATGGCGAGGTCGACGCTCGCGCGGATGCCGCGCATGAGCTGCTGCGGGAAGGTGTTGATGCCGACGCCACGGTCCCCGAAGACGATGTGGTTGAGGCCGCCGTAGGGACTGGTGTCGGGCTGGAGGGAGGCGACGGTACGCCGGCATGCGGAGCCGCCGCCGGTGGACAGCAGGCCCGTGTTGTCGATGCTGAGGGTGTTCCCGGCATCCCGGCTGATCTTGACCTTGATCTTCGAAGCGATGGGGTCCCAGTACAGGCTCGGTCCGAGGTTGGCGGTCAGGCAGCTGATCCACTGGTTGCAGGCACTCACCGCCGGGTTGGGGTCGTAGAGGTCCAGGCCGACCTTGAAGGGCAGCGTCTGGGTGCCGACGCCGCTCACAGCGGTGCCGACACCAGAGCTCATCCCGCACTGGCAGGTCTGTGCGCAGCCGCACGGCATGGCGGGGGTGACCACGGGGAGCCTCCTGCGGCTAGATCACGTCGATGACGAGGTTGCGGTAGCAGCCGTAGAAGTCGGCGGCGGAGTTGTTGGGCTTGTTCTTGCGCAGCGCGAGGTAGCGGCTGTTCCAGTTGGAGCGCATCTGCGCGGGCGGCGGGGTGGTGATGGTGAGGGTCGCCCGGGAGATGTCGGAGCCGTTCGCGGCGACCGAGCGGAAGATGATGGCGTTCTGGTCGATGAGGATCTGGAAGAGCTGCCAGGTGCCCTGGAGGGGCTTGGTGGCGCCGGGGTTGGTGCCGACTGCGGAGGCCGGGGCGGTGGGAGCGTTGTTGTAGCGGCCGGTGATGGTGAGGTTCCCGTTGGTGTCTTGCATGCAGGAGAAGTACGTCGGGGGGTCGTACGGGGGGCCTGGGTCGGGGACGACCGGCGGGTACTTGAGCGCGGGGAAGCTCTGGTCCGTGGCGGGCTGGTCGGTATCCATCAGCACGCACATGCCGAAGGAGGACCCGGCGGGGGGACCAGGCAGGTTCGCCGCGGGGCTGCACGCGGCGGGGATGCTCTGGGTGGGCTGCATCATCTGCTCCCACTGGATGCGCAGGCTCTGGCCGGCGGCGAAGTTCACCGCGGGGAACGGCGTCGCCCAGCCGAGGGTGAGCTGCCGGACGGTGACGCCGGCGCCGGCGGGGGGCATCACCCAGGCGCCCTGGTCGTCCCAGCGGAATCCCCGTACGCGGGGGGCGTAGTTCGGGGCATCGATCTCGGCGTGGATCTGCCCTTCGGGCATGCCGCGGAACTTCCACAGGTCCCGGCGCAGAGCGCGGCCGCGACCGGTGGTGTACGGGCCGTCGTCGGTGCAGATCCCGAACGCGTTGTACGGCGCCCCGGTCACGGTGGGCTTCTGGGCGTCGCGGCCGGCGGCGATCATCATCGTCTTGATGCCGGCGGGCTGGTACTTCGTGAACTCGGGGTGGTTGCGGTAGCGCCAGTTCAGGAACGCCCACTGCACGCCGGCGCCCTGGACGGCGGCGGCCGGGTTGTTGTCGAGGTCGGCGAAGGAGCCGACGTTGATGCCGGTCTGGATGCCGGCCGCGGTGAACGGCGCGAGGTCGCGGTAGTTCACGCCGAGGACGACGACGGACTTCTCGGTGCAGGTCCGCTGGATGTCCCGCAGGACGTTCTGGCGCAGCCTCACCTTGTTCGCGGCGTTGCGGAAGTTCGCGTCGCTCAGGGACAGGGCGATGCAGATCTTGCCGCCCATCTCGTCCAGGACTTCCATCAGGCTGTTGGCGCCCCATTGGTTGGCGACGCCGGTGTCGAACCAGTCCTGGGTGGTGATGAGGAGGTTCTTCCATTGCTCCACGTTGATGTCGTCGTACTTGAACGACAGGTACGGCAGGTAGCCGTACGTGGTGCTGCACGGGGCGTCCTCGGGTTGGAGGATGCAGGCGTAGTAGACCCAGCCGCTCGCGAACGTGGTGTCCGGGATGCACACCACGGTGCCGTCCGCGAGGATGTGCAGGTCAATCAGGATCCCGTCCAGGCCGGCCGCCTGCGCCATGCGCATCGACTTGAGCAGGTTCCACGGGCCTTCGACGGGTCCGATGCCCGTGCGGCCCCACACGGTGCCCTGCGTCAGCTTGGTGACGTCGCGGGTGCAGGACAGGCCGGCCGGTGTGCCCGTGGGCACGAACAGGCCGCCGTCCGTGCCGATCTTCACCAGGTTCCCGGGGTCGCCGGAGATCTTGAGGTCGAGTTTGCCGGGCTTCGTCGGGTCGTCGGGAACCGGTGGCACCCACCGCAGGCCTTCGCCGACAGTCCGCGGGATGCAGTCCCGCATGATCCGCAGGCATGCCGTCGACCCGGCCTTGTTGAAGTTCAGGTTCGGCACGTAGCGGCTCGTCGTGGAGCCGTTGCCGGTCACGTCGACCGAGTCACCGCCCACGATGAGGCACGCGCAGGCCCCGCTGCATCCACAACGGCTCATCGCTCTTGGAGCTCCTTCACGTCAGGCGGCATCGGAACGGGCCGCGAGCTGGACACGGACCTGCGCGCCGGTCCCGAGATCGGAGGAGGAGATGATCTCCACGCACCATCCGGAGCCGCACGCGAAGACGGGCCATTCGAACGCCGCCCCGAGCGGCCCGACGAGGTTGACGCGCCCGAGGCCGCCGGAGCAGTCGACGCTGGCGCGCTGGGTACGTCCGTCGATGACCGCGTTCGAGTTCGGTGGCAGGTACGCGATGTTGATGTCCGCGCAGGCCGTGCACGGGTCGGGTGTCGACGCCGAGCAGTCCGTGGCGATCGGGTTGGCGTAGAACCGCACCGTCAGGCGCCGAAGGGGCTTGTCGGTGCCGGTGAACAGCTGGACGACCGGCACCGACTCCAGCCACTCCGGGACCTCCTGCGCCCGGATGGTGAGCATGGTGCGCCTGGCCGTCATCGGGCCGCGCGGGTAGCAGTCGTCCACCGGCAGCGGCGGCAGCGGCGGCAGCGGCGGCAGGATGCAGTTCGGGTCGAGCGTGCAGTCCACGGGTTTCGGGCACTGCGACAGCACGGCGTCCGGGTCGAAGTTCGTCAGGAGCTGCCCGTTGGCGAGCGGCACCCAGCCGGAGGCAGGCGAGCTGACGGGCTGGTGGAACAGCCACGGCTTGCCGGCCGCGACCGTGAACTCGACGTTCGAGAAGACCGGGTTCTCCTGGTTGCAGCCGGGCCCGGAACAGCCGCGGTCGCCCGCGCCGGGGCCGTACATGTACGAGCGGTCGGTCTCGTGCGGGCCGTCGATCAGCCCGACGTCGTACAGAGTGCGCAGCTGCCGGGTGCCGGGGGCCTCCGTGGACGCGCTCGTGCAGTCCGGGCAGCACGACCACACGCACATCGTGTCGCCGGTGCAGGTGGTGTCGCCGCACACGGTGCCGTGGAGGGCCGCGGCGAGGTACTCGAGGGCGTAGGAGGCGGCGCAGTCGTCCAGGCTGACGACGAGGACCTTGAAGCGCATCTCGCGGTGCTTGAAGCGCAGCGGCCCGAGCAGGGAGCCATCGGTGATGAGCGAGGTGGTGGAACGGCTGGACGGCGCGGACCCGATGCCCTCGATCGACAGGCCGTAGAAGCCGAGGACGCGGGCCGATTCGGGGCGCGACCGGTCAAACCAGGGGGCGTCATCCACGTCCGGCGCGATGTAGACCGGGTTTCCGAGCGCCGCCTGCATTCCCGGGCACGGGTCGCACTGGAGGGGGATTCCGTGCTTACGCGAATAGGTCACCGCTCGGAGATCGTTGATCAGCTCCGAGCCGGCGAACGCACTCCAGCCGGTGAATACCATCGCGCTGACCTCCGGGCACGACCGAGTGCGTCGTGTCTCCGGCCCACCAGCCAGCGATGACCATGCGCGCCCGGCCTACCTGCCAGCAGCGCGTGCTTTCAGCCTACGGGGTGCCGGCGTCCGTGCCCGGCACCGTGCCGCCGGGCGCCGGATGCCAGGTGTCGGTAGCGCCGCTGTAGGTCGCGGCCGGGGCGCCTCCCGAGTCGATGTCCACGAGATGAGCGCCGTTCGGAGGCACGACGACGGGACGGCCGTTGAGGGCACGCAGGCGGGCGACGAGCTGGAGATCGGGAGGAAGAGCGCTCAGCGCCCCAGGAACCGCGGACATGGGCATCGCAGAGACTCCTTCACGGGGTCGGGACCAGTTGGTCCCGACCCCAGTGTCCGTGTCCGCGGGACAGCGGGCGCAGACGCGCCCATGTCGAGATTCCCGCGCCTGCGGGAACGGACTGGCGCATCCTCACTTCCGTGGAGCAGCGCAAGGACAGATCCCCGCACCTGCGGGACGGGTGGCGCGTCGAGGTCTCGGTTCGATCGCCACTGCGGCAGATCCCGCGCCTGCGGGACGGGGGGAGGCCCCCATAGGCAATGCCCTCGGCTTCCAGGACAGATTCCCGCGCCTGCGGGACGACTCCACGGCCGGGTCGGATCTGGAGGGAGCCATCGGATAGATCCCCGCGCGTGCGGGATGGACGGGGTGTTGACTCGGCCCCAAGCACCGAGCCAGGACAGATTCCGCGCCTGCGGAACAGGTGCGAAGCCGCTGCCCCTGGGGATGCGGGAGACAGGCAGATCCCGCACCTGCGGGACACCCAGGCCCCCCGGTATCAGAGGTCGACTCTACGGGCAGATTCCCGCGCCTGCGGGACCGATCCCAAGGCGTCCACCCACACCTTCCGAAGCGAGGCCAGATCCCGCGCGTGCGGGTCGGGTGATCCTCGCAGTATCCCCGAACATCAATCTGCGGACAGATCCCGCGCCTGCGGGACGGCTCTTCGGCCCGGCTCACCCCAGCTTCTCGCTCTTGGCAGATCCCGCACGTGCGGGACGGGTGCGATGGAGGTGTTCCATGACGCGGGTGAAGAGGCCAGATACCCGCGCGTGCAGGACAGGTGCCGCGTGTGCTACCGGGCCAGCAGGTAATGAGGGCAGATCCCGCGAGTGCGGGACGAGTAGGCCACTGTTCGGCAAATCCTGGAGCACCAGAGCAGATACCCGCGCGTGCGGGACGGGTCACTGGTGGAGCTGGAGGGCCTCAACGATCTCCAGCAGATACCCGCGCGTGCGGGACGGGTATCTGGAAGGCGCGCCAGAACATGTCGAGGTCGAGCAGATACCCGCGCGTGCGGGACGGGTGCGAGGGCCTCGGTGATCGTGAGGCTGCGGCCGAGCAGATACCCGCGCGTGCGGGACGGGTTCGGATATTTCGAGCAGACCGGGGTTCGCCAGCGAGCAGATACCCGCGCGTGCGGGACGGGTACTTCCTGACCAGCAATGATTCGTGGTCAGCAAGTCGTTTCGAATCAGTGGAGCGGTACGAGGGTAACGCCGACCGTCTCACTGTTGCCATCCCAGGCGGCGCTGACCATGACGATCTTCATGGACTGGTTGATGGGCTGGCAGTAGTCGTTGAACAGTACGTCGACTCGGTTCCCGGGTACGAGGCGTTCCATGGTGATGGGGGCCTGGGGGCGTAGCCGGGCGTTGGTGCCCACGGTGAAGGAGACGCGGGGCGGGACGAGGCCGTTGTAGGTGTTGACGGCGAGGTCGCGGAGGATGGCGACTTCTCTGGGGGTGTCCTGGTCGGAGGGGTTGACGTTCTCGGTGACGAGGGTGTCGAGCCGGCCGTAGGCCGGGAAGTCGCTGCCGTAGGTGACGGCGATGCCCTTGTACTGGTTGGTCTGGTCGCTGGCGAAGACACGGGTGGCGATGCTGTCCCAGTTCCGGCTGACCGTGACGTCGCCGCCGAGGTCGTCGGCCTGGAGGGTGGCCTGTCGCTGCTTCCAGTACTGGCCGGGCAGCACGGTGGTGTTGGAGACGGGCCGGATCATCATCGCGCGTTTGAGGACGGTCCACTCGAAGCCCTTGGAGGCCAGGTTGTTGATGATGTCCAGGACGTAGACGTACCAGGAGTCGCGCCGGCCGGAGTTCCACGCGATCCCGGTGTCGTACGTCAGCAGGTAGGACAGCATGTTGGGGTAGTCGTGGGGGTTGGAGTACGGGTCGAAGTTGAGGTTCCCGCGGATGCAGGACTCGGCGACGCGCGCGATGTCCCAGAACGCGCCGTCCGGGATTCCGAACGGCAGCGACACCGTGTTGACCAGGCGGGCCAACCACGCGGACACGTCACGGGCCTCGATCGTGAACGTGTCGGCGGTCTGGGTGGCGATGGTGACGGGGCCGCACCACACCGGCGTCCGGTCCCGGTAGACGATCAGCTCGTGGACGCCTGGCTCGACGCGGCCCAGCAGGGCGCAGCAGTCGCGCCGGGCGCGGATCCGGCTGACCTTCACAACGGCGTGGCTGCTCTCGTTCAGGCGCCGGTCGAAACTGATCGACTCGGCGGCGTCCACGATGTCGGCGGCGGGGATGAACGTCTTCGTGCCGCCACGCCACATCACCGCGGCGGAGTACCGCTGCGGGCAGCCGAGCTGGTTGCCGGTCTCCTGGTTGTCGAGCTGCTGGGCGACCACGTGCTGCTCCTCCTACGCCGACGCCGAGAGGGCGGAGATCAGGTCCTCGCTGAACTTCCGGGCGAGGAGGGTTTCGTCGGACGCGTTCGACTGGAGGACGACGGTCATCTGGCCGACCGTGGGGCCCTGGCCCTGCTGCTGCGCCGGCACGCCGACGCCCTGGCGGGCGAGGATCTGGAGGAGGCCGGACTCCTGGGCGAGCTGGGCGGCGCGGCCGGGCTTGGTGAGCGGGATGATCACCTCGGGGCCGGCCTCGCCGACAAGGCCGACGATGGGCCGGGTGATGATGCCGCCTTCGGCGAAGCCGAGGAGGCTGCCGAGCTTGTCGAGTCCGATGGCGCTGGAGATCTTGTCGCCGATGCCGGAGATCTTGCTGCTGATCTTTCCCCAGAGGCCGCCGAACCAGTTCACGATCGCGTTGATGCCGTTGGAGACGGCGGTGGTCGCCGCGTTCATGGCGTTGGTGAAGGCGTTGCCGAGCATCGTGTCGAAGTTCGCGATGCCGCCGATGAGCTTCGCACCGAGGCCGGTGAACCAGCCGATGATGTCGGAGACCTTCTCGATCACCCACTGGATGGCGCCGGCGACGGCGTTGAGGACCGGCACGACGGCGTTCACGACGGTGAACGCCAGGAACTTCGCCACGAGGGTGACCAGCAGCGAGGCGAGGGAGATGATCGGGCCGGCGATGGACAGGACGATCGTCATCAGGCTGCCGATGATCGAGATCACCGGGGTGGTGGCGGTGACGATCGATGCGAAGGCGGAGATGAGCGGCGGGAAGACCGGCATCAGGGCGCCGATGATCTGGCCGATCAGCGGGGCGATCGCGGCGATGAGGTTGGCGACGGTCTCGATCACCGGGGTCAGGACTCCCAGGAGCTGCATGATGACGGCGATCAGCGGCGGGAAGATCGGCATCAGCGCGGCCAGGATCTGCTCGATCAGCGGCGCGAACGCGGCGACGAGTTGGGCGATCAGGGTGACGATCGACGTCAGGGCCGGCATGAGGGCGACCAGCAGCTGCTCGATGACCGGGGCCAGGGCGACGACGAGCTGACCGATCACACCGACGATCGTGATGATCGTCGGCATCAGAGCAGCCAGGAGCGTGGTGATCAGCGGGGCGATCGCGAGGACGAGCTGACCGACGATCTGGATGATCGTCGTGAAGATCGGCACGAGCGCCGTGGCAAGCTGCCCCACCACGGGCACGATCGCGGCGGCGAGCTGACCGAAGATCGGGATGATCGGCAGGAACACGGCGACGAGCTGCGCGGCCAGGGGGGCGAGCTGGTTGACGACGCCGACGATCAACGTGGCGACCTGCGCGATCACCGGGGTCAGCGCGGCCATGACGGGGGTCAGCGCTGCCGAGAACGCCGTCGCGAGCTGGTTGATCGGCTCCAGGAGCGTGCCGAATGCCTGGACCAGCACGGTGATGATCTGGCCGAGCGGGGCGATGAAGGGAGTGAGGACCTGGAGCGCGGCGACGAGGATCGTCCCCAGGAGCTGGCCGAGCTGGGTGATCACCGGGTTCAGGGCGTTGATGACGGGGATCAGCGCGGTCGACAGCAGCGAGACGAAGTTCGTCAGCGGTCCCACGATCTGCGCCAGGGCGGCGCCGATCGCCGTCGCCAGGGTGGCGGCGACCTGGGCGAGCGGCCCGACCAGCGGCGTGACCGCGTTGGCCAGCGCCACGAACCCCTGGATGACCGGCTGGATGAGCGGCGCGAGCGACCCGATGGCCTGCCCGATACCGGTCCCGAGCTGCTGGAACAGCGGCATCAGGGAGCTGACCGCCGGCCCCAGCGCTCCGACGAGCTGCTGCGCGACGGTGCCGATCGCGGTGACGATCGGCGTGAACGCCTGCGCGAGGGTCGTGATCACCTGCACCAGCGGCGCGACCAGCGGCGCCGCGGCGGTCGCCAGGCCGCCGAGCGCGCCGAGGACCGCCTGCCCGAGCTGGACGAACGCCCCGGCCAGCGACGGGATCAGCGGGGCGATCTGCTCCAGGGCATTGCCGACACCGGTGAGCACCGCGCTTCCGAACTGCCCGAACGCGGTGACCAGCGGCGCGAGCACGGGCCCCAGACGGGACAGTTCGCCGATCACCGATCCGGCGCCGGTCCACAGCGTCGTGAACGCGTTCGCCAGCGCACCGATCGCCTGACCGATCGGGTCCATCAGCGGCGCCAGAGCGTTCAGCGCGCCCACCAGGACCCCGGTGAACAGCAGCGCCACCTGCAACGCCACCTGGACCAGCGCCTTGAACGCCGGCAGCAGCGCCGAGCCGAGCGAGTTCGCGAAGTTCGAGAACGCCGCGGTCAGCGGCGGGATCACGGCCGTCGCGAGCTGCGCCGCCACGGCGGCGACCTGTGCGAAGAACGCGATCAGCGGCGGCAACAGGCCGCCGACCGCCGTGAACACCTGCCCGGCGGCCTGCCCGAACTGCACCACCGATCCGGTGACGGACTTGAACGCGTCCGACATCGGCGCGACCGCGGCGACGGTGTCCTTGCCGATCGTCTGCGCGGGCGAGCCGGCCATCGCCTTGTTCCACTCGGTGGAGAAGTTCCGGATGAGCGGCGTCACGGCGTTCATCGCCGACTGCAGGCCGCCGCCGATGAGCTGCACGAGCTTCGTGATCGGCGGGATGATCGCGTTGACGACCGGCAGCACGGCCCCGAGCACGGCGACGAACAGCTGGAGCAGCGGCACCGCGAGCTGGAGAGCGGCCACCACGAGCTGCGTCAGTTCCCGGCCGAGCGTGCCGAGCTGCGCGCCGACGCCGCCCGAGGAGCTGAGGATGGCCGCCATGCCGTTCGCGACGGGGCCGGTGGCGCGGGCGACCTGTTCCAGCGCGGTGGCCAGGCCGCCGCCGATGGCGACGGCGATGCGGGTCAGCGCCGGCACCAGCGGCGTGACGGCGACCACCAGGTCGGAGAAGCCCTTGACGATCTGGACGAGGACCGGGGCCAGGCGGATCGCGGCGGCCGACAGCGCGGTGAAGACGCTGCCGGCGAGCTGGCCGAAGATCGGGAGGATCTGCGCGACGGCGGTGCCGAGCGCGGCGAGGGCCTGCCCGAGGGGCACGAACGCGGGCTCCAGGGCGGCGAGGCCCTGCGCGAAGCCGAGCATGACGGCGCTGAACGTCGGGCCGAGGCCGACGAGCATGTTCCCCAGCGAGCGGAGGAACGGCGTGAGGGTGCTAGCGCCGACTGCGGCGGCCTGCGCCAGGACCAGCGCGAGGCGGGAGACCTGGATGACCAGCTCCTGGAACACCGGGCTGGTGGCGCGGCCGAGGTCGGCGACGGCCTTGGCCAGGTTCTGGATCGCGCGCTGGCCCTCCACCGAGCGCAGGAACTGGTTCCAGCCGTTGATGGTGCGCTCGATGTTGTTGAGCATCCCGCCGAACGCCTGGTCCGCCGCCGAGCCGACCGCGTGGAAGGCGCGGACCAGGCCGAGCGTGATCCGGCCGAGCTGGTCCATCACGGCGATCGCCCGGTCGAAGGACGCCGCGGCCCGGCCGGACTGGCCCATCGCGGTCATCCAGTTCCCGAAGTGGGTCAGGTTCTTCGCGATCGAGGCAGCGAGACGGTCGAACGACGGGATCAGACCGATCGTCATTGCCCGCAGGCCGTTCAGGACCGGCTGCACGGCCGTCCCGAGGGACGCGACCTCGCGGGCCAGGGCCTGGAAGAACGTCTGGAGCGCCCGGCCGTTCTCGGCGGTGGTGAAGAACTGCACCGCCGCCGCGGCGACCTTGCCCAGCTCGGTGGCCAGGGCGACCATGCCGGCGCGCAGCGGGCCGATCGTGGAGGAAAGGTTCGTGAACGCGCCGACGAGGGGCTGGAAGAAGGCGTCCTGGACGGCCCTCTGGAGGTCCCGCAGCGGTCCGCCGACGCCGACCAGGTCCCGGGCGACCTGCTGGGCGGCCGGTGACAGTTTCTGCAGGGCTGTCTCGAAGCCCTTCATGTCGCCCGACAGGCCCTTGCCGATGGCCGCGCCGAAGCCGCGCACGGCCAGGAGCAGCGTGCCGAACACCGCGGCCGCGGCTGTGACGGCGAACGGCAGGCCGGCCAGCAGGCCGCCGAGTGGGGCGAGGGAGTCGGCCAGGGCGATGACGTGGCCGGTCAGCTCGATCAGCTGCGCGGACAGCAGGGCGACCGCGGCGCCGATCGCCACGAACTTCGTCATCACCAGCAGCGAGCGGGTGATGGCCGCGCTGATCGACCCGAACGCCGACCCGAGGAGCCCGACGCCGCCGACGATGCCCCGCGCGAACGCGGCGATCCACGAGCGGCCCGAGCCGGCGCCCCGTGACTCGATGATCCGCTCGCTGTCGCGGCCGAACGACGGGAAGACCCGGAACGCCAGCGGGCTGCGGTCGATCTGCCGCTGGAGGCCGGCCCGGTCGCGTTCGCTGACCTGCGGTTTGACGCGCACGTCGTAGCGGCGCGCGTCCAGTTCCGCCTGGATCTTGGCGCGCTGCTCGGCGATCGAGGAGTTGTCGACGATAACGCGGATGCGGATCGGCCCGAGCGCTCTGACCTTGCGTTCGAGGTCGGAGCGGAAGAACGCCGGGTTCGAGGCGACGACCTGGACGCGGGCCTTCGTCGCGGCCAGCTCCGTGTTGAGCTTCGCGCGGAACCCGGCGACGTTCGGCTCGACCTTGACGCTCACCGGCCGCAGTCCGGCGGTCTGCGCCTGGAGCTTGCGCCGGAACCCGGTGGTGTCCGGGTCGACGTTGATGCGCACCGGGCGCATCACGTCCAGCCGCGCCTGGAGCTCGGAGTGGAAGCCGGTGGTGCGCGGCGAGACGTCGACCTGGATTGCGGCCTCGGCCAGCATGTTCCGCTGGAGCTCGTTGCGTAGGTTCCGTGCCGACGCGCTGACGCCGACGCGCACGGCCGGCAGCCCCGAGATGTCCCGCTGGAGTTCGTTGCGCAGCCGGGCGCCGCTCGCGCTGACCTGGACGTTGACGCGCACTCCGGCGCCGGCCGCTTCGATCTCGGAGCGGAACTTCGACACGTCCGGCGAGACGGCGACCTGAATCGCCGGCAGGGCCCGGATCTCGCGCTGCAACGCGGCGCGGAAGGTGGGGATGTTGGTGGGCTCGACGCGGACCTGGACGGGCGGCAGTGCCTTGACGTCGGCCTGGAGCTGGGTACGGAAGCCGGTGAGGTCGGGGGTGACGCGAAGTGAGACCGGGGCGAGGCCCTTGAGCTTCGCCTGCAGTTCGGTGCGGAAGCGGGCGGTGTCGGGGACGACGGTGACCGACACGTCGCGCATCTCGCGGACGCCGGCCTGGAAGCCGCGGTCGAAGGCCCGCGCGGCGCGCAGGCCTGCGGCCGTCATCTTCGCGTCGAGGCCCTTGGAGAACGGGGTGGTATCGGCGAAGATCTCGACGCTAGCCGTCCCGATTGCCACTGTATGTCCCTTTTGGGTGCGTCACGCACCAGGGCCCACACGGAGGCTCACGGGCGCGCGGAAGTCGCACCCGGCCCACCAGCCAGCGGCACAGCCAGCATAAGCAGCCAGGACCCGGCATCCGGGGATGCCGGAAGTCGATCACCCTTCGGCCGCGAGAACCGAGCGCTCGGTTGGCCTACAAGCCATCCGAGGCGGTCATCGGCGGGGGGTCGGGACCAGTTGGTCCCGACC